>JABIZD010000217.1 GCA_018666555.1 Gammaproteobacteria bacterium | reverse complement strand
CGTTGCCCCTGTCACAATTCCCAAACTTCGTCTCCGCAATCGCTGCTTCGGCTATTGTCCAATTGAACCAGGTTAACGCTCAGCTTGATCGCTGCCCACCTGCTGGGTAATCCAGTAGAAACAGTAACCACCCAGTGCACCCGCGACGCCCTGAGCGAAAAGTCCGGCTAGTGTTCGCGCCGGAGCAATACCTGATATCCCCACGACTTGTTTTAACACCACATGGATTGCAACCATCCCAACAAAACCGGCAAGAATATAACCGAGCAGCCTCAGGTGGGGTAACCGCTGTATCACTTGCGCCGCTACCACAAAGGCTATCAGTAGGGCGATGGCAATCAAGGGCATATAAATGCTGTACATGTTCATAATATCGTGGCCAGCCGAATCTAATCGCTGGGTCAGCGTTATCTCAAAGCCCATATCTGTAATACGACTGATATTTCCCTGGCTGATAAGCACAGCCCCTGTAAGATAACTGCAGATAACGGCCAATCCATAACCTATCACCACTCTCATATCTGGATTACCTCATTTATTTTGCTTACTATTATAATGACCTGAATTAACCCGTGGTAAAAGCCCCAATGAACAAATTCTTTAATTTGACCTTACTAACACTATTGCTCTACAGCCATGCCAGCGCAGATTACAAGATTGAAACCCTGGCGGAAAACCTGAATTATCCCTGGTCGATCACATTTCTGCCTGATGGCTCTTCACTCATCGCCATGCGATCAGGCGAACTCAGGCATCTCAGGGAAGGAGACACCATCGGTCCACCACTGGCCAATGTCCCTGACACTTATGTTGCCAGCCAGGGAGGGTTCTTTGATGTCATCGCCGACCCCAAGTTCTCTGAGAACAACACCATTTACCTCGCTCTCGCAGACGGCACCGCGGAGCAAAACAGCACGGCTATTTATCGTGCTGTATTAAGCGATAATGAGCTAATCAGTGTAGACCGAATATTCAAAGTGTCTCCAGAAAAAGACACCCCTGTCCATTACGGAGGCAAGCTCCTTTTCCTGAGTGATAATACGCTTTTGATGACGTCTGGGGATGGCTTCGAGTATCGAGAAGCGGCCCAGGACCGACAAAGTCAACTAGGCAAAGTCTTACGCCTTAATAGCGATGGTTCGGTGCCCGCTGACAATCCATTTGCTAATGACAAATCTGGCGATCCCTATGTATACTCCTATGGTCATCGTAATCCTCAAGGGCTGGTTCTAGACCCAATTACCCAGCAGATTTATCTGCATGAGCATGGGCCACAAGGAGGAGACGAATTAAATTTGATAAAAGCCAAGCAAAACTATGGCTGGCCAGTCACCACCTTTGGTATCAATTATTCTGGCGCCCTGGTGTCCCCACTGAAATCAGCCGAAGGGATCACCCCGCCACTAACCTATTGGGTGCCCAGTATCGCTCCTTCCGGTATGGCCCTATCACATTCTGAACTTTTCCCCGAATGGAAAGGTAAAATTCTCATTGGCGCACTGGTTGACAAGGACGTCAAGCTACTCACCCTGGCTGATGGTAGTGTCAGTAACATTAAGAGTCTGTTTGGGGACCTCAATGAACGTATCCGTGATATAAAAATCAATACGCAAGGAGCCTTATACCTGTTAACTGACAGCGATAAGGGCCGGGTCCTGAAAATCACCCCAGCAAGCTAAAACACAGCCCTGGCAGGAGCCCAGGTGATGCTGTCGCCACGATATCCTGGTAGCACACCTTCCAGCGCCTTGGGCTGAATTTTTATCAGCAGGTAGTCTGCAGGGAAATTTGGGTAAAGCTTGTCTGAATCTGCTTCTCTACGCATCCTGTTTTTAACAGCAACATCATCCACGATAGTGGCCACACCCATTATGGATACATAACTACGACTTTCCGAATGCCAATAATATAGAGTGACTTTAGCATTGTTGCGAATCTGTTTTACTTTTCGAGTCACCGGCCGGGTTGCAATCCAAACTACAAAGTTCTCATCGGGTGGGAAAGCATCCACAGTTCTCGACCGAGGCTGGCCTGTTTCATCTATACTGATCAAAGCTGCATAGCGCGCCGCATTAATCGTCTCACGCGCCGCACCCAGCAGCTTGTCCCGATCACCGGACTGCACCTGCCCGCTAAACAGAACAAGCACCGCTAACAGCGTATTAATCAGTGTGTTAGGTCTGAACAACGGATTGCCTACCTGTAGTTCCTCTGCATTGCTGATGATTGTCCAGCAATACAACCGATAACGCAATTGATCCTAAGCCCTTTGCCAACATCGCCAAAGCGTACTCAAGTCACTTTAAAGACAAGGGCTGATCAAGCCAAACCCTATTTACAAGCTGGAAGGTGCTCGCCCTGAATATGCTCCTATGGTCTTCTTTTCTCCATTAAACGAATCAACAGCAAATCCTGTATAGGGTTTTATTAAAAGGTCTCGCAGGAGCGATCACACCCTGATCCTGTTGCGCTTTTAAAACACTCAGTTATCATTTAATAAACTAAGGAAGTCTTACCATGCCTGATTCAAAATTTAAAACTATTCATGAGATAGTCAAAGCAGCCAGGCTAAACCTCAATCAAACGCATTGGGATTATTTGATCGGGGGGACCGAAACTGAAACAACTCTGAAAAGAAACCGGGCCAGTAT
>JABIZD010000178.1 GCA_018666555.1 Gammaproteobacteria bacterium | reverse complement strand
CGATAAGTTTGAGGGTGATGGCATCATCGCTTTTTGGGGCGCGCCAGTGGTGCAACCCGAGCATGCGAAACTCGCCTGTTTTGCTTGTATAGACATGAATCATGCGTTGATATCGCTGCGGGAAAAGTGGCTCGCAGAAGGTCGTCCGCGCATTGCTGTTCGTATGGGTGTCAATACCGGGGCGATGGTGGTTGGCAATATGGGCGCGGAGCAGAGAACCGACTATACGATAATGGGCGATGCAGTCAATCTGGCATCAAGGCTGGAAGGAGCTAACAATGCATTTGCCTCAGATGTGATGATCTCCGAGGCTACCTATCTGCAGTGTCAGCAGCATGTTGATGTTCGTGACCTGGATATGATTCGAGTCGTGGGCAAGTCTGAACCAATCAGGGTCTATCAGCTGCTTGATCGAAAGAATGCCACCACGGGAGTTACAGCAGATTTAGTTAACCAGTATAATCTGGGACTGGCGGCCTATCAGCAGAGAGACTTCGTAAAAGCCCTGCATGAATTTAACGCTTGTCTGGCCCTGGTGGCGGATGATGGTCCGTCAATAACGTATGTGAATCGTTGCAAAAGCTTGATTGAATCACCGCCTGCGGCGAGTTGGGATGGTGTTTGGGAATTAAAAGAGAAAGGTGGATAATATTGATTCAGACAAAGATACAACAGTTGCTGGTTGATGCGCTCAACCCCGAATTCCTGCAGGTGGACAATGAAAGTGGTCAGCACAATGTGCCGGACGGCTCCGAGAGCCATTTTCGGGTCGTTATCGTCACCCAGGAGTTCCAGGGTAAACGCCTGGTTCAGAGGCATCAGCAGGTAAATCGTATTTTAGCTGATGTATTGGCCCATGATATTCATGCCCTGGCTTTGCATACCTACACTGACGAGGAATGGAAGATAAAGGCAGCGGCATTGCCGGAGTCGCCAGACTGTCTTGGTGGTTCAGCCAAGGTTTAATGGATGCTGCACCAGGCTTGGTCATGACCGATCCGAGAAATTTATACATCGTTGTGGACTCGACAGAACATATCGTTACTTTGCGGGGGTCGGAACGACGAAGCCTAGCCTTGATTGTTAAACCCGACTTAAGCATCGAATGTCGGTTTCCCAGGCGAAGTTCTATCGAGGTCATCGAAAGATTTGTCCGTAGCAGGAAAAATTGGTTGCAACGCACTATCAGGAAGGTCTCTCTGCGGCCCCAGCCGGTGGCTCGGACCTATGAGCAAGGCAGCCGCCAGCCATTTCTGGGCGTTGAATATGGCCTGTCTCTACGTACTGCCAATAATGTGCAGGTCCGTTTATCCCAGGGAGAATTGCAGTTAGCCTGTCGAAAACCAGCATCCACGACAAATGTTTCTCGAGTCTTGCATCACTGGTATGGTCGGCAAGCCAAGCGCATATTTGCCGAGCGATTAAGCTATTGCCAGCAAAGCTTTCCGCGAGGACCCGCCTGCAAAGGCATGATTGTCCGTAAGATGAAATCGAGATGGGGCAGTTGTAGTTCGGCCGGCTTGATAACCTTGAATAGTCGGCTGGTTGAATACCCTTTGAAAGTGATCGATTACGTGATCTTTCATGAGCTCTGTCACCTGGTTCACTTTAACCACAATGCTGGGTTTTACCAGTTACTGACCGACAAGATGCCGGACTGGCAAGAGCAGCGGGCTCTGCTCAGTTAGTGTTCAGCCAGTTCAGCAGTAAAGGCCAGATATTGCCGAGTATCATGGGTTGGGCCTCCACTGTTGGATGGATACCATCTTGCTGGAGCAGCGTCCTCGGTGTGGTAGGTCCCTGTAACAGGAAAGGTATGAAGTAAACAGCCTGATTCGTTTCGGCGACCTCTTGATAAAGGTCTTGGAACGCCTGGGTATAGCGATATCCGTAGTTTGCGGGAAGGATCATTCCGATCAGCAATACATCTGCGCCGGCGTCCTGGCACTGTCTGATGATTTGAGTGAGATTGTCCTTAATCCTGGTGGTTGGATATCCTCTCAGGCCGTCGTTACCCCCTAGCTCTACGATCACCAGGTCGGGTCGGTAAGTGTCCAGGGCCTGGCTGATCCGGACTAAGCCTCCGCCTGTGGTTTCGCCGCTGATACTAGCATTTACGACTTTAAATTGGGTAAACTCCTGCTCTATCCTGTCGGAAAACAGTTGTACCCAACCGTCTTTTGGATTCACTCCATAAGAAGCGCTAATACTGTCTCCAAAAACCAGAATTGACCTCGATGGCTCTGCTGTGACAAGCGAGGCGGATAAGCATAGTATGAGCGCGATACTGATGTAAGAGTGATAGGGCTGAATCGGCTTTGCAATAAAAGCGGTGAAATTAGAGAAATTGAGATTACGCATGATAAAGGCTTCGGAAGTACGCAAGACCGTTGTAACGGGTGAAGGTGAACTGACTATCTTGGAAGGGATTAACCTTGAAATCAACTATGGGGAATCAGTGGCTATTGTCGGGTCGTCTGGATCAGGCAAAACCACCCTGCTAAGTTTGTTAGCGGGTTTGGATACACCCAGTTCAGGGCATATTTGTCTTGATACCGATCGTGTCATAACGGATATGGATGAAGAAGCAAGGGCCAGGGTGCGAGCGGATTTAGTTGGGTTTGTTTTTCAGACATTCCAGTTACTTGGCAGTTTGACAGCCATAGAAAATGTTATGCTGCCAGCTGAATTGCGAGGAGAGGTTGGTGCCGAAGCCAGTGCTCGAGATCTTCTTGCAAGAGTAGGCTTGTCGGCAAGGGAAAAGCATTACCCGAGACAGTTATCTGGAGGCGAGCAGCAGCGAGTCGCTATCGCTCGAGCTTTCGAGTCCTCGCCAAAAATTCTTTTTGCGGATGAGCCGACAGGAAATCTGGATACGCGAACCGGTGAAAATGTTATCGAATTACTGTTTTCATTGAATGCCGAATTTGCCACGACGCTGGTGCTCGTTACCCATGACCAGCGCATTGCGGATCGTTGTGATCGATCAATTGTCATAGAAGGCGGCACGGTTGTGGATACGATTTCTTCGGGTGGGGGCAAATGATAAAGCTAGCCTGTAAATTACTTTGGAGAGATTGGCGTGCTGGTGAGCTGACGCTGTTATTGGCATCATTAATCGTTGCAGTCAGCACAGTCACCACTATTACGTTGTTTGCAGATCGCCTCCAGAGAGCATTGGTGTTGGAGTCGGCATCATTTATCGCTGCCGATAAGGTTATATCCAGCCCGCGACCAATAGCGGAAGAATTTCTCGCAAAAGCCGAGGCTTTAGGACTCAAGCAGGCCCAGACATTGTCATTTCTTTCCATGGCATTCGCCCGGGATCGTTCCCAGTTTACGGCTGTTAAGGCGGTCGATGAAAATTATCCTCTGCGCGGGAAGTTAATTGCAGGGTGGGCACCATTTGAACGTGGGACACCGGTCCAACGAGGCCCTGAAGCAGGTGAAGTCTGGTTGGAAAGTCGGTTATTCCCCTCCCTTGGTCTGGTTCCAGGTGACCCGGTTGAATTGGGTAGGGCTAGCTTCCCGGCGACCAGAGTGCTGTTGAAGGAACCCGATCGAGGCGGTGGCTTTAGCTCAGCAGGTCCAAGACTTTTAATGAACCTCAGTGATGTTAAGGCAACGGACGTTGCCCAGCCCGGTAGCAGGCTGACTTATCGTTACTTGTTTTCGGGCGAGCCACAGCAACTTGAAACTTTTGAGGCTTGGGTGACACCAAAATTACCTGATGATAGCCGGCTCATAGGCGCCCGAGAGGGTGCTGAAAGCATTGGTGATGCATTGCAGAGGGCTGAAAGTTTTTTACTGTTAGGCGGCTTGCTAGGGGTAGTATTGGCGGGTGTTGCAATAGCGCTATCAGCCCAGCGTTATTCAAACCGTCATTTCGACCATGTCGCAATACTAAAAACCCTGGGGGCAACACCCGCAAATATAGATAGACTGTTTTTATGGATATTTCTGGTCATTGGTATCACGGCAACAGCCATTGGCTCGCTAATCGGTTACCTGATGCAGATCGGTGTAATAACCATGCTTGGGCCCTTGATTCCAGTAGAATTACCGTTGCCGGGTTTAAAGCCGATCTGGGTCGGTATGATCACCGGTATGGTTTGCCTGTTGTCATTTGCCTTTCCACCGCTCCAAAAATTAAGGTCCGCTGATCCTGTCCGGGTTATTCGTCGCGATCTAGCCCCCAGCAGGGTCAATGACGTCCTTGCCTATCTATCAGGTGGCGGTGGTACGCTGGCGTTAATGTGGTGGTACAGCGGAGACCTGGTATTAACTTTACTGATCTTTTCCGGAGGCCTGTTGGCAGGTGCGATATTATTGCTGCTTGCTTATTGGTTTATTCACTCCGGCAGAGTAATTGGCATGCAAGCTGGTAGCAGCTGGCGCCTGGCGCTGGCCGGTATGCAGAGGCGAGGCCGAGAAAATGCTGTCCAGATACTGACTTTTGGCCTGGCTATTATGCTGTTGCTGGTGCTGTTTCTTGTGCGCACGTCATTGATCAAGGAATGGCAGACGCAGATTCCTGAAGATGCTCCGAATCATTTTGCTCTTAATATCCTGCCCGCTGATCTTGATT
>JABIZD010000181.1 GCA_018666555.1 Gammaproteobacteria bacterium | reverse complement strand
GCATCGACGGTGTAGATATGAAACAGATCGAATTGCATTTGCCCGATTACCCGTTCAAATTCAGGCATGTAGGCGCTTAGGATGCCATAGCGAATCATTCTGCGGAGTTGTGAAAATAGATGGTGCTCAACCCTGAGTAAATCAAGAAACAGTTTTGTGTTGATTGAATTCTGTCTGAAATTTTCATCAATGCTAGTGGCATGATATCGGGCCAGGCGTATGGTACTCGCCCGAATGCCTTTTAAATTCGGACTCGAGCCGAGGATAACGAACATTTCCAGGAGCGCTTCCGGGTGGTCATGGAATACGCTTTCAACTGAGACTTCCAGGAAGTCATTGTAACTCTGAAAGCGAGCGTTAATAGGTTTGATAACGGCCTTTGTTCTTGATCCAACGACCTGTTCGTCAAAATGCTGTAAAAGGATTTCGTTGATGGTGCTTACGGCTTGGGCTTGCCGATAGTAGTCCTGCATAAACTGTTCGACTGCTAGTTGATCACCATCTTGGTACCCCAGATGCCTGGCTAGATTTCTCTGGTTATCAAATAGAAGCCGGTTTTCGTCACGATTGCTGATCATGTGGAGGATAAATCGAACATGCCAGAGGAATCTCTGTGCAGCCAGCAGGGTTTCTGCTTCATCTTGCTTCAAAAAGCCCAGGGCCGTTAATTTCAATAGATCATTAGTGCCATAATGGCGCTGGGCTACCCAGAGTATGGTTTGTATGTCGCGTAAACCGCCGGGAGAGATCTTGATATTCGGCTCGAGGCTGAATTCGGTGTGGTTTGACTTGCTATGGCGGTCCAGCTGTTCGCTCAATTTGGCAGTATAAAACCGATCTGGCGGCCATATTTTGCGCTTGGAGATGGCCGTTGTCATTCGTTCTAATAGCGCCTCCTCACCAGCCAGGGTCCTGGAGTCCATTAATGCTGTGAGGATAGTGACATCCTGTTTTGCTGCGGCCGCAGAGTCGCTGATTGAACGAACCGAATGACCTACTTCAAGGCCAATGTCCCAGAGTAATGTCAGAAATGACTGGATATTATGGGTATGGTTTTGCAGCGTGTTTCTTTCGGACAGGATCAACAGGTCGATGTCGGAATGGGGGAGTAACTCCTGTCGGCCATACCCGCCTACGGCAATGAGAGATATTCTGGTTTTACGCCATCTTGATTTATTTTCATCCCAGTTAAAGCGCATCCAACAGAGCTGCAGCACATGGTCCATAAAATCGGACTGGGACCGTATCAGCAGTTCAATTGGGTCGCCCTGCTCAAATCGCTCCTTGAGCTGTTGGCGAAAAGACGTGATTGTCTGCTTTAAATTAGAAATAGGATTTTTTGCAGCAATAATAGTTGACGCCAGGTCAGCGTTAATGACTTTATCCGCAGCGTTCAATCGTATCATCGCTTCTGTGAGTCAGTACTTCATAACCGCTATCAGTGACCAGGATGGTGTGCTCCCACTGGGCCGTTAGTTTGTGATCCTTGGTAACCACTGTCCAATCATCCCTGAGCAGGCGAACGTCGGGTTTACCGGCATTGATCATAGGTTCTATAGTGAATGTCATGCCAGGCTTCAGTTCAATCCCAGTCTTAGCATTACCGTAGTGAAGGACCTGTGGGTCATCATGAAATATCTTCCCTATGCCGTGGCCGCAGTATTCGCGAACAATTGAAAATCGATTTTTCTCAACGTAGGTCTGTATCGCGTAACCAATATCTCCAAGGTGCGCGCCAGGTTTGACTGCGCGAATACCTCGATACAGACTCTCCTTGCAGTTGCTAACTAGCCTCTTGGCAAGAATGCTGGGTTTACCCACACAAAATGTTTTGCTGGTGTCGCCGTGGAAACCATCTTTTATCAGGGTGACGTCAATATTAACGATATCACCGTCTTTGAGGATTTTTTCATCGGAAGGAATGCCATGACAGACTACGTGATTCACTGATGTACAGATGGATTTTGGGAAACCACGATAATTCAAGGGCGCTGGTATCGCATCTTGGACATCAACGGTATAGGCGTGGCAGATTCGATCCAGTTCACCAGTAGAAACTCCGGGTTTAATGAATTCTTCGATCATCTCGAGTTGCTGACCGGCGAGGGCACCTACCGCTCGCATTTTTTCGATGTCGTCTGGAGTCTTTAGTTCGATAGTCATTGCAGTAACCTTAAAAGGGTCAATTATAGCAGCAGTCCTGCCCATTTTGTCGTTTGTCATTGGTTTGAGGGTGAAAATATGGTATAAAGCGCGCCGCTGAAAGGCATTATAGAGAGGCACAAATTGGGCCTCTAAACTAAACCAGCACACATGCCGTCACATAATTCGGGTGCCTTCGGGTTGGATTATGGGGTATGTGGAAGCGCAACCCAAACATTGGAGAATTTATGAGTAGTATATCTTTGCGGGACCTGCTTGAAGCGGGCGTCCATTTCGGACATCAGACGCGGTATTGGAATCCAAAAATGAGTGAGTATATTTTTGGTTCTCGAAACGACATCCATATCATCAATTTAGATAAAACCATGCCGGCTTTAGAAGAAGCCCTGTCATTTGTACGGTCGATGA
Source organism: Gammaproteobacteria bacterium (assembly GCA_018666555.1). Taxonomy (GTDB): domain Bacteria; phylum Pseudomonadota; class Gammaproteobacteria; order Pseudomonadales; family Azotimanducaceae; genus UBA9926. The sequence goes on along the minus strand of JABIZD010000181.1, from coordinate 16,909 downwards.
CAACCAAGAATAACAAGATCCTGTTTGTGGGTACCAAGCGAAGTGCAAGCAGGATAGTCAAAGAGGAAGCGAGCCGATGTGGCATGCCCTACGTTGATAAGCGTTGGCTTGGAGGCATGCTCACTAATTACAAGACCATACGTCAATCCATTCGGCGACTTCGGGAACTCGAGGAACAAAGCAATAATGGCACCTTTGACAAGTTAACCAAGCATGAAGCACTGACCCGGCAAAGAGACCTGGACAAGCTGGAGAGCAGTCTGGGTGGAATCAAGGATATGGGCGGGCTGCCTGACGTGATTTTAATTGTCGATGTTGATCACGAAAAAATTGCAGTTACAGAGGCCAGGAAATTAGGTATTCCGGTGGTGGCTATCGTCGACACGAACAGCAACCCTGAGGGCATTGATTACCTGATTCCGGGAAATGATGATGCAATCCGTTCAGTTAGTCTGTTCCTGAGAGCCTTTGCGGATTTGATTACTGAGGCCAGAAACAAGAACCGTAGTACGGTTCAGGAAAGTGATTTCGTCGAGGTGAGTGAATCCGCCACAGAGGATTCTGCTAGTGAAGACTCGGCTGTTGGAGAGCCTGCGGCGGAACAACCAGCCGTCGAAGAGGCTGTTGAAGAACCGGTTGCCGAAGCCGCAACTGAAGAATCAGAGGTTGAAACTGCAGCAGCAGAAGAACCTACCGTTGAGGCCGCGACTGAAGAAGCAGAGGGTGAAACTGCAGCGACAGAAGAACCTGCAGCAGAAGCTGAAGAGCCAGCTGCATAGCAGTCCAACGCAGTCGGGTTTTATTGATCATTTCAGCGATGTTGCCGGCAGGATCAAGGCAGCATTGACTTGATCATTTATTTTTTTATGCAGGGGTAGAGGAAAACAAATGACAACGATTACGGCGACAATGGTGAAAGAGCTCAGAGAGCGCACTGGTGTTGGGATGATGGATTGTAAAAAGGCGCTGGTAGCAGCCGATGGCGATATGGAATTGGCCATCGATGACTTGCGCAAGTCAAGCGGCATGAAAGCGGCCAAAAAGGCCGGTAGGATAGCAGCAGATGGCCTCATTGGCATGAAAGTTGTCGATGGTAAGGGCGTCATGATAGAAGTCAATTGCGAAACTGATTTTGCCGCTAGAGACAGTAACTTCACTGAATTCATTGAAACCGTTGTGGAGCGAATTTACAATGAGGAATCCGCTGACCTGGAGGCAATGCTGGAAAATGGCCTGGAGCAGGACAGGCAGAACTTGATCCAAAAAATCGGTGAGAACATCAGCGTGCGCAGGGCGGAATTTTACGATGGTGAAGTCGCGTCTTATGTGCATACCAATGCGAAGATAGGGGTGCTGGTTTTGATGCAGGGCGGCGATGCAAGCCTGGGCCGAGATATTGCCATGCACATTGCTGCAGCTAACCCACAAGTGGTATCACCCGCTGATGCTAGCCAGAGTGTGCTGGCAAAAGAACGGGAAATTTATACCGCTCAAGCCGAAGAGAGTGGCAAGCCCGCGGAAATTATCAAGAAAATGGTTGAAGGCAGAGTCTCTAAATTTCTTTCGGAAATCAGTCTGACGGAGCAGGTATTTGTAAAGAATTCGGATTTAAAGGTGAGTCAGTTACTGAGTCAGGCGAATGCCAGCGTGGTCAGCTTCGTCCGATATGAAGTGGGCGAGGGTATTGATAAAGCGAAAGTTGATTTTGCCGATGAAGTAGCGCAGCAGTTGGCTTAATCGACGATGCCGGCGAAAAAAACCACTTCGACCTATCAACGAGTACTACTTAAACTCAGTGGCGAAGCACTGGGTATCAATGGCGTTGGCATCGACCCAAAGGTATTGGACAGGACTGCGCTGGAGATAGGTCAATTAGTCGGTATCGGAGTCCAGGTAGGCATTGTTATTGGTGGCGGCAACCTGTTTCGAGGGGCAGCACTGAGTGCGGCTGGGCTAGATAGGGTTACTGGCGATCATATGGGCATGTTGGCGACTGTGATGAACGCGCTGGCAATGCGAGATGCCCTGGAACGCGCCAATATTCAAACCGTTGTGATGTCCTCTATCCCCATGAGTGGTGTTGTTGAACATTATGATCGTCGTTTAGCAATGCGTCATCTGCATCAGGGTGACGTAGTTATATTTTCTGCTGGGACGGGTAACCCCTTTTTTACGACCGATACTGCAGCTTGTCTCAGGGGGATTGAAATAGATGCAGATATTGTATTAAAAGCTACCAAGGTAGATGGTATTTATTCAGCCGATCCAGTGCTAAACCCAAATGCGACGCGTTACAGCAGGATTACCTACGATCAAATACTTGATGATCAGTTGGGGGTAATGGACTTGACCGCAATCTGTCTCGCTCGAGACCATAATATGCCTCTTCGAGTATTTAAACTTGACAAGCAAGGCGCCCTTAGAAATGCGGTTGTTGGTGATGAAGAAGGTACCCTGGTAGTCAGTAGCTAGCTGGAGTAAGTGAAGATGATCATTGAAGAAATTAAGCAGGATGCCGAAACTCGAATGGGTAAAAGTATCGTTTCACTTGAGGTTGCTTTTGCGAAAATAAGAACCGGCCGTGCTCATCCCAGTTTACTGGATTCTATCTCCGTTGATTACTACGGTACGCCAACGCCACTGAAGCAGATAGCCAACATTAACGTCGAAGATGGCCGCTCGCTGATTGTCGCACCTTGGGAACGGACCATGATTCCGTTGATTGAAAGGGCGATTCATAAGTCCGACCTGGGGTTAAATCCATCCAGCGGTGGAGAAAGTATTCGTATACCCATGCCACCGTTAACAGAGGAAAACAGGCGTGATCTCGCCAAGATAGCTAGGTCTGAAGCGGAAGGCGCTCGTATAGCGATTCGAAATATACGTCGGGATGCCAATAATGATGTAAAAGACTTCCTTAAAGAGAAAGAAATTTCTGAGGATGAGGCCAGGCGTGGAGAAGATCAAATTCAAACATTAACGGATGAGCATATAAAGGGCGTCGATAAAGCGTTGCAAGCCAAAGAGGCGGATTTGATGGAGCTGTAAGGCCCATCTGAATCCAGACCATGCTTAAGCAGAGAATCATTACCGCTCTATTAATAGCACCTCTTGGCATAGGATGTATATTCTTTCTATCTGATTGGGGCTTTGCGCTCTTCGTTGCCGTCGTCATAGCAATTTGTGGCTGGGAATGGGCCAATTTTGCCCGACTCGGTTTTTGGTTTCGAATCGGCTACGGTGTGTTGACTGGAGTGCTGCTGTTAGTGCTACTGTTAGAGTACACAGAACTGCAATTGCAGTTGCTAGCATCGCTTTGGTGGCTGACCGCCTTGCTGCTGGTAGTGAATTATCCGCGACTGACTGGACTCTGGAATTCCCCAGCAGTGATATTGCTGTGTGGCTGGTTGGTACTGATTCCCTGTGGTGTCGTGCTAGTGTCCATTAAGCAGTTCGCTGAATCAGATTTTCTATTTATTCTATTGTTCTTCCTGATTTGGTCTGCGGATATAGGCGCCTATTTCTGTGGTAGACGATGGGGAAAAATCAAACTGCTTCCCAGGGTGAGCCCCGGTAAATCACGAGAAGGGCTGTATGGTGGCGCTTGTGTCGCTGTCATGGTTGGCCTCGCCAGTGGACAATGGCTGGGTGGATTGAGTTTTGTACCAGGCGTACAGATGGCCTACTTTGCCCTGGCGTGTCTTGGCGTTGTTTTAGTGTCTGTATTGGGTGACCTGACCGTTTCGATGTTTAAACGTGAGCGAGGTATCAAGGATTCGAGCCAGCTCCTGCCGGGCCATGGTGGTTTTCTCGATCGTCTTGATAGCCTATTTTCAGCCGCCCCGGTTTTCTTTTTGCTATTACCATTGTTAACCAAGAGTCCGGTTTCATGACTCAGAAGATTAGTATTCTTGGGTCGACAGGCTCGATTGGGCAGAGCACCTTAGACGTCCTGAGAAATCACCCTGAGTTTGAGGTTTTTGCCCTGTCAGGGCATCAGAATGTTAAGGCATTATCGGCCCAGTGCCAGGCGTTCAGGCCACGCTATGCCGTGTTAACAGATCCTGATGATGCTGCCTCCACGGCCAGGGAATTTGTTGACCTGGGTCTGGATACCGAGGTGTTATGTGGCCAGCAGGCGTTACAACGTATAGCGTCTGATCCGGCTGTCGATACAGTGATGGCTGCCATCGTTGGTGGAGCGGGTTTGCAGCCGACCCTGGCGGCAGTCGCAGCGGGTAAAAAAGTGCTGCTTGCCAATAAGGAGTCCTTGGTTATGGCTGGTGGGCTTTTTATGGATGAAGTGAGCAGGTCTGGTGCAACCTTGTTGCCCATTGATAGCGAACATAATGCTATTTTTCAATGTCTTGGAAACCAGTTGGAGGTCTCTGACGGAGTCGAGAAAATACTGCTCACGGGATCCGGCGGACCCTTGTTGAGAAGGGATCTGGCGACGCTGAAAGAGGTGACGCCGGATGAGGCCTGTGCGCACCCGAATTGGCAGATGGGCCGGAAAATTTCCGTAGACTCTGCGACCATGATGAACAAGGGTCTTGAGTTAATCGAAGCCTGTTGGCTGTTTGATCTTAATCCTGATCAGATTGAAATCGTGATTCACCCGCAGAGTATTGTGCATTCAATGGTGCAGTATCGAGATGGCTCAGTGCTCGCCCAGATGGGGCAGCCGGATATGAAAACGCCTATTGCCCATGCACTGGCCTGGCCAGACCGGATGGAATCCGGAGCACAACGATTAGATTTTTCGACGATCACGGAGTTACGGTTTGAAAGCATTGAAGTGTCCCGGTTCCCACTACTCGATTTATGTCGACAGGTGGCCGGGATGGATCAGTGTTATGCCATAGCCTTGAATGCGGCTAATGAAATTGCAGTCGCGGCCTTTTTAGAGGGCGAGATTACATTTACGCAAATCCAATTGATCGTCGAGTTTGCCGTTAATAGTACCGTTGCAATCGAACTTCTTTCCATAGCAGATGTCTTAACCGTTGATCAACAAACCAGAGCCTTGGCTCGCCAACGGATTTCGGAAGGATTATGATTGAAGTCCTGCAAAGTATTCTAGCCCTGCTTGTTAGCCTGTCCATCCTGGTGACAGTACATGAGTTTGGTCATTACTGGATGGCAAGGAAATGTGGAGTACACGTCCTAAGATTCTGTGTCGGCTTTGGTAAGCCAATCTACACTTATAGGGTTAAGCCGATCCAGACCGAGCCCCAGGCAGGCCTTCATACAGGCACGCGCAGTAACGAGCCCTTGCCGGCCACCGAATTCTGTATAGCGGCTATTCCTCTGGGTGGTTATGTCAAGATGTTGGATCAGAGAGAGGCGTTTGTGGCTGATGACCAGGTCCACTATGCGCTTAATGGCAAACCAGTATTGCAGAGAATTGCCATTGCAGCAGCGGGCCCAATAGCTAATTTCCTGCTGGCTATACTGGCTTATTGGTTACTGTTTGCATCCGGTGTGACCGGCATAATTCCAGTTATCGGGACGTTATCAACCGACAGTCCGGCTCATTTTTCTGGCCTTAAGGCGGGTCAGGAGATCCTGCAGGTCGATGGTCACGATACGCCTACCTGGTCGGAAGTAAATCTAAAATTATTTGAACGATTAGGTGAAACCGGGAGTGTGTCTTTTCAGGTAAGCGAAGCTGGGTCATTAGGCACCACGGGCGAATATGAGGTGGAAATAACTGATTGGCTAGTGGGGGAGGATGAGCCGAGACCCGCCAGAGCCCTCGGTCTTGTTCCCAGAATTCCGAAATATAGAGCTGATATCGGAGAAATTGTCCCCGGTGGGCGAGCTGAGCAGGCGGGTCTGCGGGTGGGTGACAGGATAACAGCCATCAATGGGGTTGCATTGGATTCCTGGGCGGATCTCGTTCGCCTCTTGCAGGCTAATGCTGAAGTCAGCTTGAAAGTTGATATAGCCAGAGGTGGGCAGGCCTCTACGCTGCTGATAACACCCGCAGCAGTCGTTGAAAATGGGAGAACCAAAGGCGTCATTGGCGCAGCCAGGTTAGTAGCGCCCTGGCCGAAGGAGATGCTCAGGAAAATTCAATATCCTATTTATTCAGCCTGGTTGCCTGCTGTTGAAAAGACCATAGACATTAGTGTGTTTACCCTGGGCAGCATCATTAAGATGATCGAAGGGGTTATTTCCCCAAAAAATCTTAGCGGACCTATAACGATTGCCCAGATTGCTAACCAGACAGCACAATCAGGGCTAGAGAGTTTTATTGGTTTTATTGCCCTGCTGAGTATTTCTCTGGGGATAATTAATTTATTGCCAATACCCATGCTAGATGGGGGTCATTTACTATATTATATGGTCGAACTGTTAACCGGTAAGGCATTGCCAGAGAAAATCCAAGAGTATGGCTATCAGTTAGGATTAGCTTTAATTCTAGGAATCATGGTCCTGGCCTTTTATAATGATTTTATGCGTTTATAAGCGAATCCATGTGAATAGACTAATCTTCAAAATAACAACGTTTTTGCTTTCTTCTCTGATGGCTTTCGGGCTGAGCATGCAAGCTTATGGCTTCGTCATCTCAGACGTAAGGGTAGAAGGGCTGGAACGTATTTCAGCCGGATCGGTATTTGGTGCCATAGCGTTCAATGTTGGTGATGACATTGACGATGGTGATATCAGAATTATTATGAGGTCGCTGTTTAGAACGGAAAATTTTAATGATGTGCAGGTGGCCAGAGACGGTAACGTCCTGGTAATTATTGTCAAGGAACGGCCAACGGTCGATAGCATCGAGTTTGAAGGCAATAAGGCGATCAAATCTGAAGCATTGCTGGAAGGGCTGGCCGATGCCGGGCTGGCTGAAGGAGAGATATTCAAGAAGGTGACACTTGACCAGATGAGTACTGAACTCGAGCGGCAGTACGTCTTGCAGGGTCGATATGATGCTGGTATTTCTACGGAAGTCGAAGAATTACCAAGGAACCGTGTTTCTATCATGGTGAATGTTGATGAAGGTAATGTTTCTGGTATTCAGCATATCAATATAGTCGGCAATACTGTTTTCGATGACGAGACACTACGTGAATTTTTCGAACTCAAACTACCTGGTCTGTTATCTTTTTATACCAAGGACGCGCAGTATTCTCGTGAAAAATTGCAAGGTGATCTGGAGTCTCTGGAATCTTACTATCTGGATCGGGGTTACCTGAAATTCCAGGTAGAATCGACTCAGGTAGCCATTGCCCCGAATATGGAAGATGTTTATATCACCATTAATGTTGGCGAAGGCGAGCAATTCAGTGTTTCAAAGGTGGAGATTTCGGGCGAATTAAAAGATATTCCCGAGGCCTCTATTCGCGGTTTGATTCTGTCGAGAGAGGGCCAGGTATTTTCCAGGGAGTTGATGACTGTATCAGAAGAGAGAATAGAAACAGCCCTGGGTAACGCTGGTTATACCTTTTCGAGTGCCACTGGAAGTCCCACCTTGAGCGAAGACGGTGAATCGGTGGTGGTAAAGTTTTTTGTCGATGCGGGCAGTCGGGCTTACGTGAGAAGGATCTCTTTTAGCGGTAATACCTTGACCCAGGATGCCGTGCTGCGGCGTGAAATGCGTCAAATGGAAGGCGGCTGGGCGTCCAATGCCTATGTCGAAGCATCTAAAGTGCGTCTGGAACGATTGGGCTTTTTCAAGGAAGTAACGGTAGAAACGCCTGCTGTGGCTGGGGTCGAGGACCAGATTGATGTTAATTACTCGGTTGAGGAGCAACCATCGGGATCTATATCAGCGACGCTGGGTTACGCACAGGATTTTGGTGCCATATTGGGATTGTCTTATCAGGAGTCTAATGTGCTGGGGTCAGGTAACAGTTTCAACCTGTCAGCAAACCGGAGTTCCTACCAGACATCCTACAGTTTGTCGTACTTTGATCCCTATTACACCGTCGATGCAGTGAGTCGAGGTTACTCGATTTTTTATCGAAGCACTTCTTACGATGAACGTAATATTGCCAGGTTTTCTACAGATTCGCTCGGTGCATCGATTAATTTTGGTTACCCTATCAATGAGATTTCCAGGCTGAATTTCTCTATTGGTGTTGAGAGTACTGACATCAAGGAAGGTATATTCCCCGCCCAGGAAATCTCCAGATTCCTCAATGCAGAAGGTAATGAATTCAGTCTCATGACCATTAGCGCAGGCTATGCCATGTCTGCATTGAACCGAGGTCTGTTGCCTACTGGCGGTAAATCGCAAAACTTTTCGTTTGAGATGACGATTCCTGGAAGTGAACTGGAATTTTACAGAATTAACTATTCCGGACAGATTTTCTTTCCATTATCACGAGCATTCACATTACGGCTGAGGACAGACATTGGCTACGGCGGAACCTTTGGCGGTACTGAAACCTTTCCCTTTTACAAGAATTTCTATGCCGGAGGAATGGGCTCGGTCCGGGGTTATGAAACAAATACGCTCGGTCCCAGGACTACCCGGTCTCCTAATGATCAATATGGCGAACCTGACCCAATGGGTGGTAATCTATTGATTGAAACCAGTGCAGAAATTATATTCCCGCTGCCTTTTGTCAAAGATCAGCGGCAAATGAAATCAGTGTTTTTTGTTGATGCTGGTAACGTCTTCAACACTAATTGTCCAGAAATAGCGACTTATTGTCTCGGGCCAAATGAAGGTGAGCTAAGGTATAGCGCGGGTTTGGCGGTAACATGGATTACCGGATTCGCACCCATCAGTTTTGCGCTTTCCTACCCCTTTAACAGGAAAGATGGTGATGAAGGAGAATCGTTTCAGTTTGAATTAGGTAGAACCTTTTAAGGTAAAGAGGGTTTTTTCTGATTGAAACCCGTTGGCGGTTGTGCCAACATCTGCTGCTTTTATGAATAAGCAGCTATTTATTCTAACAATGGTACTAATAACAGGCACTGAGGAGAAGTTTTGTGCGTTTAGCTAAAAGTATATTAACAATAGTGGTTTTGAGCCTGGGCTTTCTTGGCAGTACAACAGTAGTTGCCGAGGTAAAAATTGCCTTTGTTGACGTTGATCGTGCTGTCGCGAGTTCGGAGGCAGCAAAAAAACTTCTTGTGCAGCTTCAGGGAGAGTTCAGCACCGATGAAGATACTATCAAGGGTATTCAGACAGATGCGGCCGCCTTGCTTCAGCGATTACAGAAGGACGGTGAAGTCATGAGTGAAGATGAAAAGCGACGTCTTCAGCAGGAAATTGAGTCCCTGAACAATGACTTTGTTTATCAACGCCAGAAACTTCAGAAAGAGGTTGCTGCCAGACAGGGTGAACTGTTCGCAGGCACTGAGGTAAAAGTCAGAAAAGCTATCGAAGAACTGGTGCTTGAGAATGACTACGACATGATTCTGCCCAGAGCTACTGCCTTGTTTGTTGGAGAACTTTATGATGTCACCAGGAAGGTGACAGAGAAGTTAAATGAGATGGATAAGCCTTAATCCGTCGCAGCTATTTGTAGCTCTGTACCTTGGCATATACACTCGGACAAATTGCTGAAGAGTTTGGTCTGGTACTAGTTGGAGACCCCCAGATACCCATATCTGGGCTTGCTGCGCTAGCTGATGCGCAGTCCGGTGATCTGGCTTTTCTATTTAATATTCGTTATTTAGCGAGTGCCCAAACCAGCCACGCGAGTGCGCTGGTTACCACTCAAGAGAACGCCGATAAACTCTCTACCCCTTTACTGATTTCACCCAAACCTAGACTGGCTTGGGCCAGGATAGCGGGGCTGTTTGATACTTCCGAACGCTTGTCAGGGATACACCCGAGTGCTGTTATCCATCCGCAGGCGAAGCTTGGTAAGGATATCGCTATTGGTCCGAATGCGGTGCTAGCCGCAGATGTGGAATTGGCAGATAGTGTCAGCATTGGGGCTGGAACCTGTTTAGGTCGCGGAACCACAGTGGGGATGAATACAATCCTTCATCCGAATGTGACGATCTATCATGATATTGTTATCGGAAGTGACTGCATTATCCATAGCGGAACAGTGATAGGAGCGGATGGGTTCGGCTTCGAACCTGATATGGAGACGGGATCTCTGGTTAAGATACCCCAGATTTATGGTGTTAGGATCGGTATTGATGTGGAAATCGGTGCGGGTTCGACCATCGATCGTGGTGCACTCAATGACACCCTAATTGGTGACGGGGTGAAGATCGATAATCAGGTTCAGATAGGGCATGGTACCCAGATTGGCGCACATACCGCCATATCAGGAACCACTGCCATTGCAGGAAGTACCCGTATAGGATCTTACTGTCTGATAGGGGGGGCAGTGGGTATTGTCGATAATATAGAAATTGTAGACCAGGTAGAGATTACTGCGATGAGTCTGGTGAGCACTTCTATCAGGAAGAAAGGCCGTTATTCATCGGGTACCGGTCTTATGCCGGGTAAATTATGGAAGCGCAATATCGTAGTTTTCAAGCACCTTAACGAGTTGGCGAAGCGGCTCAGGAAGCTTGAAGATTAATTAAGGCTTCCCCGGGCCGGTGTTAATTGGAGTGTAAGTTATGGAAGTCACCGATATATGGAAGGTTTTACCGCACCGTTATCCTTTTCTTATGGTTGATCGAGTCATTAGTATTGAAGCGGGGAAGAAAATCACGGCGATCAAAAATGTCACCATCAATGAACCTGTCTTTTCAGGTCATTTCCCGGATATACCTGTTTTTCCAGGAGTGCTGATTATTGAAGCCCTGGCTCAGGCTGCAGGAATTTTAGCTTTGACGAGCCGTGATCGATCTTTGAAGGATGGCTATATTTATTATCTGGCAGGAACAGATAAGACTAAATTTAAACGATCTGTCGTTCCCGGGGATCAAATTCGGCTTGAAGTTGAAGTCACTAACATACGCAATCACTGGATGAAGGCATCTGGAAAGGCTTGGGTGGACGATGCACTGGTTTGCTCTACGCTGCTAACCTGTGCCGAGCAAAAGTCGCTGTAACTCAGTCAATGTGGTCAGGGGCAAAGTACCATGACAGCCATTAAAACATTTGTTCTAGTAGCAGGTGAAGCGTCCGGAGATCAATTGGGTAGCGCCCTCATCCGAGCGATTAAATCAAAGAACCCAGATGCGGTTTTTACTGGTGTAGGTGGCCCCGCGATGATTGCAGAAGGTCTGCAGGCCTGGTACGACCTGGAGCGTCTGTCTGTCAATGGATTGGTTGAGCCGCTCAAGCGTCTACCGGAATTAATCCGAATATATAAAGGTATCAGGCGACGTGTCCTCGAGCAGCAGAGCGACTGTTTCATTGGTATCGATTTTAATTTTTTCAATATCCTGCTGGAAGGATCTCTTAAGAAAGCCCATATCAAGACAGTACACTACGTATCGCCATCGGTTTGGGCGTGGCGGTCGGGTCGGATCAAACGTATCAAACGGAATGTCGATCTGATGCTGACGCTGTATCCATTTGAGACGCAGATTTATCATGATCACCATATCCCGGTCCGATTTGTAGGCCATCCAAAAGCTCGCCAGATTGCTGTGGGTGAGGGGCATGATAAGCAATCCTCGGCGAGAAATGATAGAAGCATCAGTGCCGAGGCTTTAGTCATCGCCGTATTGCCTGGAAGTCGAGGTAGCGAGGTCAATTTGACCCTGCCTGATTTCATCGGTGCCATGGTCAATCTGGCGCAGCGGCGAGATGGAGTTGTCTTTCTCATACCAGCAGCGAATGACAGCAGAAAGAAACAAATAGAACGGATTCTGGTAGAGCATGATTGTGATGTTTCTGTGACGGTCTCTGAGGGAGATGCCCTGGAGGTGATGACTGCCGCAGATGCGGTGCTGGTAAACTCTGGTACCGCCACACTGGAGGCGATGTTATTGGGCAAACCCATGGTGATGGCTTACCGCTTAGGTTGGCTGACCTACCAGATTTTTTCCAGGCTTATTAATCTAGAGCACTTTGCCTTACCGAACATTTTGTCGAATCAAACCCTTGTGCCTGAATTGCTTCAGGACCAGGCTACTGCCACCAATCTAGCCGATGCGTTGTGCGAGGTTCTCGAGCCAGCCAGGCAGAGCCAGCTCCGGGAGGAATTTGCAAGCATTCATCGAACGCTGGTGGGTGATTTGTTGACTGATGCGGTAGATCCCATTGAAGCACTGATGTCTTCTAGGAATGGCTTTGAGTAATCTGGTAGCCGGAGTCGATGAAGTGGGCAGGGGACCATTGGCGGGACCGGTTGTCGCAGCAGCGGTTATTCTTAATCCAGAAAAGCCCATTACTGGCCTAAAAGATTCGAAGAAATTGAGTCCGAATCGTCGTCAGCAGTTATCTGAAATCATTTTGGATCAAGCCCTTGCTTATGCTTTTGGCCGGGCTGAAGCTGCTGAAATAGACCAGGTTAATATCTTGAAGGCTACCCTGCTAGCCATGCAGCGCGCCGTACAGGCACTGAGTATCGTCCCTGGTTTGGTTAAAATTGATGGTAACCAGGCACCACAGCTTATGATGCCTGCGGAATGCATCATTAAGGGAGATAACCTGGTAGATGAAATCAAAGCCGCGTCAATCATCGCCAAAGTGGCTCGAGATACCGAGATGATACAATTACATCAAACCTATCCACAATATGGTTTCCAGCAGCATAAAGGCTACCCGACACCACAGCATCTACGCGCTTTACAGGAATTTGGCGTGACAGATCATCATAGGCTATCCTTTGCGCCTTGTAGATCAGTCCGTCGATAGTGACCTACCAGTTCGTTTCGGGAAACCCTTAGCTAAAACCTAAGTAAAATAGGGCAGAGATGGTGCCGGTAGAAGACCAGCGGCAAACCGGTGCTTAGACAAGCGGGCGAAAATATTTAATGGAAATAAATGGATGTGTTGGCCCGTTTGACGGGGATGTTAAATTTGAGGAATTACAATGAGCATTACGAGAATAAAAACTAATAAGAGAATGAGCCAGGCCGTCGTATACCAGGGCCTGGTAACGACTGCAGGGCAGGTTGCCCAGGATACAGCAGGCGGGGATATAGCAGCACAAACCAGTGAAATACTAGGGAAAATAGATCTCTTGCTTGCCCAGGCTGGCTCAGATAAATCTCAACTGCTGACAGCTCAGATCTGGTTATCGGATATGAACGATTTTACAGCAATGAATGAAGTATGGGATGAATGGATCATTGCTGGCTCAGCACCGACCCGCGCCTGCGTGGAATCTCGGTTAGCACTACCGTCACTGGTGGTAGAAATAGCAGTGACTGCTGCCTTAGTAGAGTGAATTCCAGGCAGGTCAGATCCTGTTAGGGCTGGCTGCAAGCTGATATTCTAGGTCGTTGTATTAGGCTGAGCGAAATCCGGTTTGCTGCTGCAAAACTAAGATTAATCAGGAAGCGAGAAACAAGCTATGAAACTCGAAGATCAGCTTATTGTAGAACAGATTCAAATTGGCCCCATGCAGAATTTTACCTACCTTATTGGCGACCGTCAGACCAGACAGATTGCCGTGGTTGACCCTGCGTGGGATATTGCTGGCCTGACAAAAATGATAGCGGAGCGCGACTATCAATTAACTGCTGCATTGGTGACCCATTACCACCCGGATCATTGTGGTGGCTCCTTTGGTAACAATAATGTGGAAGGTGTCAGTGAATTACTTGAACATCATAGTATTCCGGTCTATGCCCATGAGCTTGAGGCCGAAGGTGTCAAAAAAGTCACTGGTATTTCTGGTACCGACCTAAAAACGGTGGCTTCGGGTGATAAATTGAAGATAGGTGATATTGAAGTCGAATTCCTGCATACACCGGGTCACACGCCGGGGTCGCAATGCTTCAGGGTTAGAAACACCTTGGTTTCTGGGGATACATTGTTTGTTGATGGTTGTGGAAGAGTGGATCTTCCAGGTTCAAATTCTGAAGATATGTACCATAGTCTGCAGAAACTGGCAGGTTTGCCGGATGATACATTGCTTTTACCAGGTCATAATTACAGCGCTGCACCTCACGCGACCATGGCTGAAACAAAGCGCACCAATACCTACATGCGAATTAATGACCTCAGTACCTGGAAGATGATGATGGGTGGTTAGAACTGGGCGTTACCGGGTACCCTTGGGAATGGAATCGCATCTCTTATATTGTCCATCCCGGTGACATAAGTTAGCAGGCGTTCGAATCCGAGGCCAAAACCAGCATGGGGAACTGTGCCGTAGCGGCGTAAATCTCGATACCACCATAGGCTTTCCTGGGTGGCCGGGTCACCGATTCTTTGGTCGAGAACATCAAGACGCTCCTCTCTCTGACTGCCGCCAATGATTTCTCCAATGCCGGGCGCCAGGACGTCCATGGCGGCAACCGTTTTCTCATCATCGTTAAGACGCATGTAGAAGGCTTTTATTTCTTTCGGGTAATTCATCAGGATGACAGGCCTGCCAACATGTTCTTCTGCGAGATAGCGCTCATGTTCACTTCGTAGATCGAGTCCCCATTCCACTGGGAATTCAAATTTGACCTTACTGCTGCTTAATATGTTGATTGCTTCAGCATATTCCATACGCTCAAATGGCTGTGCGACATTGTTTTCCAGGCGTTCAATGACAGTTGGGTCAATACGTTGCTGGAAAAATGCCATATCGTCCTGGCATTGATTGAGGACCGAACTGAATACGTGTTTCAGCAGATTTTCTGCCAGGTCAGCATTGTCATGCAAGTCAGCAAAGGCAATTTCTGGTTCGACCATCCATAGCTCAGCAAGGTGCCGTGAGGTGTGGGAGTTTTCTGCTCGAAAGGTAGGTCCAAAGGTATAGACTTTTTTCATTGCCAGACAATATGCCTCAACATTAAGCTGTCCGGAAACGGTTAGAAAGGCTTCCTGACCAAAAAAATCTTCAGAAAAACCGGCCGATTCATTCTGGTTGAGTAAATCCAGCGTACTGACTCTGAAAAGCTCTCCTGCCCCCTCGCAATCACTGGTAGTAATGATTGGGGTGTTTATCCAGTGAAAGGCCTGGTCGAAAAAAAAGTTATGGATTGTATTGGCAAGCACCGTTCTGATGCGGGTGATAGCTCCAAAGGTATTGGTTCTCGGGCGTAAATGGGCAACTGTCCTTAAATATTCGAAAGAATGTTTTTTTTTGGCGATGGGGTAGCTTTCCGGGTCTTCAACAGTGCCTATTACAACTATCTGTGAGGCTTGAATTTCGACGCTCTGACCTTTGCCCTGGGATTCAACCAGCGTACCCTGGACGCTGACAGAACAGCCTGTGCTGATGTCGAGGATGTCGGCTTGGTAATTCGATAGCGTATTAGGGGCGATTACCTGAATGGGATCAAAAGCCGAGCCATCGTGTACAGCGATAAACGAAAATCCTGCTTTTGAATCACGCTTGGTCCTGACCCAGCCCTCAATGACAACGGACTGTCCAGTGAGAGAGTTCGATTGTAAAAGTTCAGAGATGGAAAAGGCTTTCATTTTCTGGTTACCGAGCTGAATAGGGTGGTTATAGTATCAAAAATTGCCAACGTAATATCACTATTCCATCCAGGTAAATAACGATTCTTCCAGTCCAGGCGCCAGCCAATATTTTTCAGCTTTATTCATGCCTTGCCAAGTGTTTTGACGACCGCTGACCTGAGTTCCCGTTTGTTAATTTTACCCGAGGCGATTCGGGGCAATGGGGCTTCAGTAAATGAGATATAGCGCGGAATTTTAAAGCGAGCCACTTGTGCAGACATAAACTCGCGCAAGTCGGCCTCATCGAGGGCAGAGCGACAGTAAATAGTGGCGCCGACCTCCTCTCCAAGCCTGTCATCTGGTACAGCATAAACGCTGGCTTCAACAATCGCGTCGTGGCAGAGCAGGGCTGCTTCAACTTCTGCGCAGCCAATGTTTTCTCCACCGCGAATCACCAGGTCTTTTATTCGGTCAACGATATACAGGAATCCCTCGTCATCCAGCAGAGCGACATCGCCGGTTCTCAGCCAGTCCTGGTGAAAAGATTCTGCATTGGCTTCGGGGCGTTGCCAGTATCCTCGAATGACGGAAGAGCCACGAACCCATAATTCTCCAGGCGTATTTGCTGGTAGCGAGCTGCCTTGCTCATCGACCACCTTTAGTTCAAGGACCGCCGAACATCGGCCCGAACTGGTTGGTCGCTGCAGATAGTCTTCTCCGCCAATGCCGGTACCGATAGCATTGGTTTCGGTCATGCCCCAACCGGTGCTGGGAAGCGCTTGGGCAAATATGCCGGGAATATTTTTTACCTGATCAGGTGCCCTGGGAGCTCCGCCACCGCCTACAGAAATAAGTGAGCTCAGGTTGCGCTGGCTTGATCTGGCCTGCTCCAAGAGGTCGCCAGTCATTGCCGCTGGAGCAATAAATGAAGATACTTTTTCTTCTTCAATTAATGCGGCAGCTTCCGCAGGATCCCATTTGTACATGGAAACGATTTTACGTTGGGCACGGTAAGACTGCAGGTATACCGCATGGGAACCGGTGGCGTGAAATAGCGGTACGGCCAGCAGGGTCGCTGGCTGCTCGATTGGTTTGGCGGCGGCGGAAAGCCCACTTTCAAGCTGCCGAGCTGCCAGATCGAGTTCCCAGGAAAAAAGCGCGCTAATGATATTCCGATGGCATGAGACAGCGCCTTTGGGGTGTCCTGTTGATCCGGAGGTGTAGAATATAGTGGCATCATCATCTGGTGATAAAGGGATTTGCGGCATATCCAGGCCAGCGGCTTTAGCCACAAGGTCGTTGAAATCACTTATGTAGCTATTATTTTTCAGTTCTGATCTAACCGATATGATGGATATCCCGAGTTTTTCGGTAACCGGCAAGGCCCTTATGATTCTCTCGTGATCAGCTATCAGAAGCTTGGAGCCGCTATGAGATAAGCCATATTCGATCTCGTCG
>JABIZD010000194.1 GCA_018666555.1 Gammaproteobacteria bacterium | reverse complement strand
CATTCATCCTATTCTCAGCGAAGTAAAGGAAGACCTGAAAGTGATCAATGGCCAGGAATTCCCGCTGGCTAACAGCGCTACTCGAGAATCAGATACGGTGGCCAGGGTTAGAAATGGTGAGGTCATTGTTATATCAGGATTGATGCAGACCCGAGCTTCCGGGTCTAATACCAGCATTCCAGGGGTTAATGAAGTACCAGTGTTAGGTTCGATGCTGGCACAGAAAAGACGTGAAACCGTGAAGACAGAGCTTGTCATTCTTCTTCGGGCGCTGGTAGATCAAGATACAGTCATGGCAGAGATGCTAGATGAAACTGCAGAACGATTTGATCAGATGAGACGAAAAATCGATCCATACTATCGCGGTGATATGGAATAGGTGCATTTATGACCGCTTTCTTTGAACGGGCAGGTTTGCTATATGATAACGAGAATAGAATAGGATCTATTCGATACGATGCTAGCTTGACCGTTACTATGGTTTTCCTGTTGTTGCTAACGCCAGCAGTCGGATGGCCTGAAAGCATACAGCCGGATCGCGGTGAATTTTTGAAGAGTTTTGCCAAAGCTGGACAGCAGCCCATTAAGGATGTGGTAGTGGACCAGACGTCAGTGGCGGTTCTAGATCGCTATAGCCAGAACCTGGTTGAGCCTGCCCGGGCAGCGCAATCGGGAGCTGGTTTGGTGGGTAAAAGCAAACCGGATTACCAAGAGGTTGTAGTGCGGCAGACGCCGACTGATAACGAAGTCAGAATTGCGCGTTCTCTGTCCCTGCGACAGATTGATAAAGAAGTCAGTCTTGAAGCAGTTCGGTCTATTCAACAAGGACAATATGATAAAGCAAAAGAAAGGTTGATGGTTTTTCTGGCAGAAAACCCCGATGGCCATTTGAGCAGGCATACACTAGCCACGATCCTGATGACTCGCAATGAGATTGGTGCTGCACAGCAGTTACTGGAAAAAGGACTACAGTTAACGCCTGATTTCTCGGCATTCAAAAAGTTACTGGCGAGAATTTTAAAAGATACGGATACAACAAGAGCAATTGCACTCTTGAAAGAGCGACCACCCTATTTAGGAGATGATACAGAATATCATGAGCTGTTAGCAGCGTTGTTACAATTGCGGGGCAACTATCTTGAAGCTCAGATATTGTATGAAGCACTGACCCGGATGAATCCCTCTAATGGGCGCTGGTGGATGGGTTTAGGGATTGCATTAGATGCGATCGGTGAGAAACAAAAAGCGCTTGCAGCCTTTCGTAGAGCGTTAAAGTTGCCCACCAGTGAGACCAGGGTGAGGCTCTATAGCCAGGAACGCATTGCAAAATTACGGGAACTGCTATGAGGGTAGGGTCGCAAAAAATACGAATCGGCGATCTGCTCATGGAACGTGGCATCATCACTGAAACGCAGTTACAGCATGCCCTGTCGCGTCAACGTGAGTCAGATAAGAAACTTGGCCGCTTGCTGATCGAAGATAATGTTCTGCCCGAAGATAAATTCCTGGAGTTCCTGTCAGAGCAGTTAGATGTGCCTTTTGTCGGTCTACGACAGTACCGGTTTGATCCGGAACTGGTAATTAGGCTGGCAGAAAGTCACGCCAGGCGGCACAGGACCATTGTCCTGTCTGAAGCCAATGGCACGCTGCTGGTCGGTATGGCAGACCCTCTGGATATATTTTCATACGATGAGATTTCCAGGCTGTTGAAGCAGAATGTTGATGTGGCTCTGGTTCGAGAGAGTGAGCTAATGGATACGCTGGATACTGTTTATCGGCGCACCTCGGAAATTGAGTCTTATGCGGTTGAACTTGAAAGCGAAGTAACCGAGGGTTTATTCGACCTTGAGGGCTTGTCCGTTGGTTTGCCGGGGGATGAGGCGCCGGTCGTGAAGATGCTACAGTCTATATTTGAAGATGCTGTCCAGGTCAGGGCATCGGATATCCATATAGAGCCCGATGAAGGTGTGCTGCGGATCAGGCAGCGAGTGGATGGTATTTTGCAGGAACAGGTCATGAAGGAGCAGCGTATTGGTGCTCCTCTGGTGCTTCGCTTAAAGCTCATGTCCGGTTTGAATATTTCCGAGAAACGCCTGCCTCAGGATGGTAGGTTTAGTCTGCTGGTTCGTGAGAAGCGATTGGATGTACGATTGTCCACCATGCCAATCGAGCACGGTGAGTCCGTTGTAATGCGGTTGCTGGATCAGTCCACAGGTATTACCGAACTTGATGAAACTGGCATGTCTAAAGTCGTCCTGTCCCAATTCAGGGATTTGATTCATATGCCCTATGGCTTGATTCTGGTAACCGGGCCGACCGGAAGCGGTAAGACCACCACCCTTTATGGTGCTTTAAACGAGTTAAACCAGGCAGGCCAGAAAATAATTACGGCAGAAGACCCTGTTGAATATAAAATCGCTCGAATAAACCAGGTCCAGGTAAATCCTTTAATTGGCCTGGATTTTGCCAGTGTGTTGCGGGCATCGCTAAGGCAAGATCCGGATATACTATTGGTGGGAGAAATCAGAGACTCAGAAACAGCAGAGATTGCTCTCCGTGCAGCGATGACGGGACATCTAGTGCTGTCTACATTACACACCAATGACGCGATTTCTTCAGCTACCCGGCTGATGGATATGGGAGTTGAGCCTTTTTTAGCTGCTTCAAGTTTAAGAGCGATAGTGGCACAAAGACTGGTTCGTAAGCTGTGTGATAATTGTGCCAGACCGCATGAGGCCAACTCGGATGAATTAAGCTGGCTGGGTAGACATCTGGATGACGTGACTATCGAAAGGGCGAATCTCATGACAACAGTGGGTTGTCCACATTGTAATGAATCAGGCTTTCGTGGGCGTATGGGAGTTTTTGAGCTGTTACTGATCAAAGGCGCCGTTGCCGATGCCTTGCGGGCTGGAGATGCTGGACTCTTTATCGAGGAGGCAAGGCAGCAACCTGGATATCAACCACTTATCGTCAGTGCGCTCGAACTGGCCGTTCAGGGGTTAACGACAGTGAGTGAAGTGTTGCGAGTGGCCCAACAGGTAGAGCAGGAAGCCGCATTCACTAACACGGGTGGTCTCACCCCTGATGATAGTCAGTTGGCGCTTCTCTGATGCCGACCTACAATTACAGGGGTAGGAATAGGGCTGGCAAAGAAGTCAAGGGCAGTATGGACGCACTGACAGTGGATGGAGCGGCAGATGCCTTGATTGCTAATCAAGTCACGCCAATTGATATCAAATTAGAGGGCGGCGAGAATGATCTCGGCTTTGAGTGGCTTAGCGCGCTCTTCAGATCAAACGATATCAGCGAAATAGAACACATTACCTTTTCTCGACAGATGTACAATTTAACCAAAGCGGGAATTCCGTTAGACCGGGCTCTGCGTGGCCTGGAGGGGTCGATTACTAATAATGCGCTGAAAACTATATTAAAGGATATGCTGGCAAACCTGGAAAGAGGTAATAACCTGTCGGACACCCTGCGCCAGCACCCCAAGGTGTTCAATGATCTTTACGTGAATTTAGTGCGAGTAGGCGAAAGTACCGGAAGGTTGGACCTGGCGTTTCAGGATTTGGCCAGATACATGGAAATTGAGCGGAACACCAGCCAACAGTTAAAGAGCGCGGTACGATATCCAACGTTTGTTTTAATCGCGATGGGTGGAGCCTTAGCGGTCGTCACCGTTTTCGTTATCCCGGCTTTTTCAGGGGTTTTTGCCAAGTTGGGCGATAAAATTCCATGGCAGACGCAGGCGCTCGTCAATACGTCTGAATTCATTATCAATTTTTGGCCCTTATTATTAGTCCTGACAGGACTCGGTGCTATTGTTTTTCGTCTTTGGACGGGTACGGCGGCCGGCGGCCTTACCTGGGATCGAATTAAACTGAGAATGCCGGTGGTGGGTAGCGTGTTTGAGCGAATTGCCCTGGCTCGCTTTTCTAAGACTTTTTCTATTATGAGTCGTGCCGGTGTGCCCATCGTAACCGCTTTGTCCGTGGTTTCTGATGTCGTGGGTAATCGTTTTATTGCCAGCAAAGTTTTGGGAATGGGTGATGGCGTTTCCCGGGGAGAATCTCTCTATCTGACGGCGCAACGGACCGAAATTTTTCTTCCTTTGGTATTGCAAATGATTTCAGTTGGTGAAGAAAGTGGTAACTTACCGGAGTTGCTTGATGAGGTTTCTGAGTTTTATGACAGCGAAGTTGAATATGATTTATCAAAGCTGACTACAGCCATTGAACCGATATTAATTATGTTTATTGCGGTATTAGTGTTAATTTTAGCTTTGGGGGTTTTTCTGCCAATATGGGATTTAGCAGGCGGGCAGTACTAAGTAGTTGATATATAAATATTTAATGTATAATAACAGCAAATCAAGGTGACCAAAAAAAAAGCATATAAATGGTGTCAGACCTTGAAAAATATTGAAATCCAGCAGAAAATGATCGGGTCAAAAGGAGAGTCTTATGTTTAAGCAATTTATGAGTGAAGCTGACCAGGGAAATGTTACAGAGTCAGCACAGCGGCAAGCGGGGTTCACGATTGTCGAACTGGTTGTTGTTATTATTATTCTGGGAATTCTCGCAGCCACCGCATTGCCTAGATTCTTGTCAGTTGAAGAAAACGCTCACGTTGCATCTGTTCAGGCGGTCAGAGGTGGGCTTGAAACAGGAGCGGCTCTCTGGAAGGCTTATTATATTGCAAATGGTAAGCCGCTCAGTGCGACCACGAATAGCGGCATAGCCGGTGCTGGCACCATCTACTTTTCGGCAGATGGTTATCCAGCTTCTGTGACCAGTGGCAAGGATGTCGTCATAGCCAATTGTGATGAAGTTTTTGGCGTTTTGTTGGGTGACGCTGCTGTCCCCATCCTAGATGCTAGCGGCACTGCGCCCAACGCCCAGGATGAAAAAACTACTGATGCGTATGACTGGTATACTACCGATGGATCAGCAGCAGGTGCTTCTGGCACAGGCCATTGTGATTTCACGTATGCGGCTCGTGGTGATACGCTGAATCTGAGTGTATTGACCTATGAAGTGCAACGAGGAACGATTACTGAATTTGGTCCTTCAGCTGATGGGAGCTAATCTTCGCCGTTGTTGAAGCGCCAGCAACAGGGCTACACGATAGTAGAGCTAGTAACGGTATTAATTATTCTGGGGATTCTGGCCGCCACAGCAGGATCCCGGTTTTTCGACATGGAGCTCTTTGGTAAAAGTGCGTCGTCGGATGTAATTCTTTCTAGCATTCGTAATACTCAGCAATTGGCCTTTGGTCGTGATAGCGTTGTATTGCGAATCGCCTCTGATGCCTCAACCTATAGCTTGTCTTCGTTAGTTGGTGGTGTGGAGCAAGTCAATAGGTCTTTCAATCATCGCGATGTGACTCTGGAAGTCGGCGCGATAGTAACCATTGGCAGTAATCCATGTAGTGCCTTGTCAACCAATACCAGTGTAGACATTCCGTTTGATTCTAATGCCGAGATAAGTCATGCCAAGGGCTATCAAATCTGCCTGAATACCATTGCAAGCGTCTGTATTTCGCCAGCAGGCTTTGCACATGCAGGTGCGTGCGAATAATATTAAAACGTTTGAAACGTTAGTGTTCAACCATGAAAAAACTGACGCCGCATGCAGGGTTCACCTTAGTAGAGATGATTGTAGTCATCATCATTCTAGCGGTTTCACTGACTGCGATAACCACCATTTTGTCTTCTAACACCGCCAGTAGTGCTAACACCTTTTTTGAAACCCGGGCAATAGAACTCGCCCAGGCCTATAGTGACGAAATCATGGCGCACCGTTTTGACGAGCAGTCTGCCCTTGATGGCGTCCCTCCCTGTGATGGATTAAGCACGGATGACCCTGTGCCTTCCTCCCCTTGCACTTTGCTTGCCAGTTTTGGTGGAGATACAGACGAAACTAGTCGGAGTTTGTATGATGATGTTGATGACTACCATGGCCTGGATGAAGGCAGTGGCAGCGCGACTGGCGCTTCTCTGCTTAATGCTTCTGGCACGACACGAACCGGCTATGAAAATTTCAGGGTGGAAGTCAGCGTTACCTATGCAGGTGACTTAGCGCCTTTGTCTGCTGCGAAGACTGATTCCAAGAAAATCGTGGTCAGCATTAGCCAGCCGAATGCGCAGCGTCTTGACTTCACCGTTTACAAAAGTAATTTCTAACATTGAATGTAAAGTGAGTAACAGTGGACACATTAAATGGCGAACACGCATAACAACCCGGGTATGGTAGCTGTCCAACGGGGTTTTACGCTAGTGGAACTGGTTGTCACTATCGTATTAATGGGTATTCTAGGAGCGGGAACAGTCTCATTCTTAATGACCTCGACGGAGAGTTATGTAGATACCAGTGTTCGTAATCAATTAGGCGGATTGGGCCGTCTCACCATCACCAAACTCGAACGTGTGATTCGAACCGCGGTACCTAATAGCCTGAGGGTGACTTCCGTCGGAGCCGGCGGGGATCAATGTCTTGAGTATTTACCCCTTGCGGCCGCTACTAGTTATTTAGATGTCAGTTTTATCAGTGCCAGTAATACAATTACCATGGTGCCGTTTGATACCGGTTTAAATTTAAGCGGGACTAAGTATGTTGTGATTTTTCCTATGTCTGCCGGTACGCTATACAGTGCGTCGTCACCTGGACCATTGGCAACGACAGATTATTCGACCAGTTCGACTGCAAATTCAATTGAAACCCTGACCCTTACCACGAGCCATCAGTTTAGTTCGGGCTCGGTCACCCCTCGTTTGTATCTTTCTGATGCGCCAGTCAGTTTCTGTCTGTCCAGCGGTAAACTGTACCGTTATAAAAATTATGGGTTAAAGGCGAGTCAATGCACGCCAGCCACAGCGAATTGTCTACCCAGTGCGCCTCCTGACCGGGCGCTGATAGCAGACCAGATCGACAATAGTAGCTACACGACCTTTAATTATACAGCTGGTACGCTTCAGAGCTTTTCTTTATTGCAGGTTGATTTTAACTTTAAGCAGGGTAGCGAAGCGCTCCTTATGCGGCATGAAATTCAAGTAAGAAACGCCCCATGATCCAGTCTTTTAGTCCTGGTATTAGGCATCGCCGATCAGCCCTGAAGCAGTCAGGTCTGGGGTTGCCGATTGCCATATTCCTGATAACGGTTTTAGCTACATTGGCTTTGAATCTGGGCTTACTTGTTCAGGATAACGCCGCTGCGAGGAGTGAACAGATTACCCTGGTGCGAACGATTCTAACTGCAGAAAGTGGTGCAGGTTTTGGCTTAAATCGATTATTTGACCCCACTAATGCACCGGCCTACAGCGGTCTTAGCTGTTCAAGTAGCACGGTGACTTATTCCCTGGCAAGTGACTCCGGAATGTCCGGGTGTTCTGCCGGGGTTTCCTGTTCTTCTAAAACCTCGGGTTCTGAGACGATTTATACAATTACCAGTATAGGCAGTTGTGACTCACTTTCTCGAACTGTCAAGGTGGATGTGCGCTAGAACCGTGGTGGAAAAAGATTGTGAATGCGTTATATCCGCTGTTGTTTTTCGGATGTTGGGAAAAAAATGGCGGATAGACCGATCTATCAGTCGAAAGCTTCGCGCCAGTAAATGACTTTGTCATGACCCCTGAAGGTCCCGAAAATGATCGTAGCGGGAGCAGGGGATTCATCATAGGTAGCAGGGTTATCTAGATTCCAGTTGTACTGCAGCCAGGGGTAATTAGTTAAATCGATTTCTACGGTCAGGCTACCCACGACGCCTGTGCCTGGAGGGCTGAAGCTAAGTCCGGCATCGCCTGCGATCCAGTTAACACTGCTTGCTTGTAAGTTGCCAAAACCAGCAGTGGTGTTACCACCACCTACCGCTACAGTTAGAGCACCAGTGGAAGTAATGGCATTGCCATTGAACTCGATCTGACTTCTGGCAATGCTGGTGCAGCTATCAGCAGTGTTAAGTGCAAAGCCAGATCCATTGAAGTACTCCGTTTGCAGAGTTACAGCCAGGGGCTGGGTCTCGGGTCCGCTAGCACTGTTAATGACGAGTCGTCCGTATCGTAGGGTCGGGTTTCCGACCAGCAATCGGCTGCTACAATTGCTGGAGGACACGCAATTACCTGAGGTGTCTGGTCTAAAATTAAGACTGTCAAAATTTCTGTTGTCGAGGCTATCAGTTATTGTTAAGCCAACATCCAGCAGCAGTGGCCCGTCTGGTGCGCCAGATGTGGTTCTGGAAAAGTTGGCTACACTGGTAGAAACGCTATAGACGCCAGAGGTCCAGGAGCCCGAAGCAAGCGTAAGGCGGGAAGACAGGTCGACACCATTATTGCTGGTCGCTTCAATGGCGGGACCTATTGAACTTACCGCGTAGTTGGCTGCGTCATAGTGGGTTAAAGTTGCACCAGCTGTGTTTTTTGCTGTCACCGTAAAATTGATATTGAGTCCATTTTGGCCCATATAAGTATGATTAGAGTTTGCAGTACAGGCGTCAATGACGCTGTCGCTACTAAGATGAAATTCATCAGGGTAAAAACGCCCAACGGTTCCAGTTGTTGATCCGGTTACGTTGCCGGCTCCCAGATAATCGCCGTCTCCTATATCCGCATTCAAAGTAATAGAACCGACCTCACTGAAACTGGCAGTTATAGTGCCAGCACCATTGGTTGAGCCGCTAAGAGTATAACTGCTGCTACTGAGAACCCCCGCATTAGTGATGGATGGATAAACTAGGCTGACAAGATTAGCTTTTGCCGTTTCGGGAGAAGTTTCTTGACCAAAATTGGGTGTTGTCCCGCCCGAGGCATTCCTCGCCTCGATGGCAATGCTAAAATCGGTTCCGGCAGCAATGAAACCGTTGCCAGAACTGGTTGTTCCAGGGTTTCCTGTTACCGTTGTCACCAGATCAGCCGGTTTGGAAACAAACGCATTACTCGAGCCCGAGGCGGCAATAGCGGGGTTATTACCGGATGCCGGGACGGTCATCGTACTATATAGTTTAGTGCTGCCGGCATCGTTATAAGTCAGGTTAAACGGTGCGTAGCCGCTACCATTAAAAGCCAGGTTCACAGTTTGGTAAGTGAGACTCGCACCTAGATTATTTTCTTCTATGGAAGTCGACCCGGCAGTCATATCCTTATTTCGTTGGCAACTGGTTGGGTTGTTGCATTCGTAGGCAAGATTGACTGCCAGGGTTTGGCCTTGTACGGATGAAATTTGTGAACAATTACTGACAACGCCAAGCAGTAATTGATTAAGTGGGGTACCGGCAGTTAGGTTGGGTACGTCACTACCCGCGCCATCAGGAGTGCCATCGGCATTGCTGTCCTTATAAAACACAACGTTGACAGGTGTAGAAGTAAAGGTAAAAGAGGGATCTTCACTTGCAGATTCCGACACGTTACCATCGGTGACATTAATGCCGATAGTTCCGGCTGCGTGCTGCAGATAAGTGGTGACACTTGTATTTCCTGAAAATCCTAGATCAATAGTGGATGAGCCCGAACCTACCCAGGTACCCGTCGAATCGCTGCTGGATAAGGTGACAGTATTGCTGATTCCCACTGCATTGTGTACTGAGTCATGAGCAA
This sequence comes from Gammaproteobacteria bacterium, assembly GCA_018666555.1. GTDB lineage: Bacteria > Pseudomonadota > Gammaproteobacteria > Pseudomonadales > Azotimanducaceae > UBA9926. The sequence goes on along the minus strand of JABIZD010000194.1, from coordinate 688 downwards.
CGACCGTGACAGGCACTGCTGTGCAACTATAGCCGGAATCATCTGTAAATGTGCTACCACCATCAAAGCTAACAGCGTAGTGATTAAAAATAGGTCCGGAAACAGACACTGTGCTGGTGACCGCACTAGAGTTGAGGCCGCCATCATTAACCAACCAGGTGATGGTTCTGTCGTTGGTGCTCGTGGTTACTGTATTACTATTAAAATAGGTAACACTTTCAAGGGCAGTTTCGTAGTTGCTCACGGTTGTAGAGCCGGATAGCGATAGCACCCCATTAGCTGAGTCCCAGCTAGCGCTGATACCAAGACTTGTATTACCTAGCGCCAAAACGTCTTCCGTCGATAGGTAGTTAATGCTAATAGTTATAGTAGCGCTTTGAAGGTTTGTGCTATCGGCATCTGCTACTGTCAGGGTCGTATCAATCGCGGTCGCGGCATCACCTGATGCATATGATAGGCCGCCACCGGCACCGGTTATCACAGGGGCATCATTAACATCAGCGATCGTAATGGTGCTGGTGACGGCACTGGAGTTACTGGTGCCATCATTGACCAGCCAGGTGATGGTGCGATTGGTGTTGTCAGGGTCAGTGCTGTTGCTGTTCTGGTAGGTGACACTCTCCAGGGCCGCTTCATAGTTGGCCTTGGTGGCAGAACCGGACAGGGTCATGATGCCAGAACCACTGTT
>JABIZD010000214.1 GCA_018666555.1 Gammaproteobacteria bacterium | reverse complement strand
GGATAATGTGTCGGCGCAGGCACAGGGTGCGTCAGCGCTTCCCGAGGGAAAAGCCTATTACCAATATGCGCTCGAAAGGATGACAACACTGCCCTTAAAGCCTCTTGAAGTTCACGAACTTGGTTTGGTAGAGGTGGCAAGAATTCAGCAGGAAATGAAAGAGATCATGACGCAAGTGGGTTTCGATGGCACTCTTGAGGATTTTTTCCGGTTTCTCAGGTCCGATGACCAATTCTATTTTGATAATAGTGATCAAGGTCGCCAAGGTTATCTTTCCCTGGCGAGGGATTACCTGCTGGCCATGAAAGTGAGGCTGCCAGAATTTTTTGGAATACTCCCGCAAGGACCTCTGGAAGTCAGGCGGGTAGAAGCATTCAGAGAGCAACCAGGAGCTGCGGCACACTATATGAGAGGCACTCAAGACGGTTCAAGGCCAGGGGTTTTTTATGTGCATCTGAGCGACATGCGAGCAACATCAATGTATCGACTGGAAAACCTTGCTTATCATGAGGGCCTGCCTGGCCATCATATGCAAATAGCGATTCAACAGGAGCTTGAGAATATCCCCCATTTTAGAACATATCATGGCTATACGGCTTTCAGTGAAGGATGGGGTTTGTATGCAGAAAAGCTGGGTAAGGATATGGGCTTTTATCAGGATCCTTATTCTGATTTTGGCCGGTTGAGTGGTGAAATTTGGCGTGCGATCCGATTGGTTGTCGATACCGGCATCCATGAGCTTGGATGGTCGGAAGCGGAAGCCATTGAATACGCCATGGCTAATTCACCCCGTCCAGAACAAGCCGTTAAATCAGAAGTGCGACGTTATTTCAATATGCCGGCACAAGCTACTGCCTATAAGATTGGTATGCTAAAAATACAAGCCCTGCGGCAACTGGCTGAAAAACAACTGGGTGAAGAATTCGACATTCGGGCATTTCATGATGTTATTTTAGGCAGTGGACCGCTTCCTTTGCCAATGCTTGAGGAAAAGGTAATCAGCTGGCTGCATGAAAAGAAGAGTTAACGGTTCGTACAAAGGGTTGCCCTAATTCGGTTTTCGGTCCAAAACCGAATTTTAGTTGCCTATTTCCTGTTGAATGAATGCCTTTGCCTAACAAACAAATGGACACAGTTGCCGTTTGATGCTGCTCTGAAATGGCTAAAAGTTAGGTTTCCTGGGTTAGTTTTAGGCTAACAGGAGGTGGTCACTAAACTGATGAAATTAAATGGCGTGAGCGAAAGCGACATAGGATTTTCCAGATGCTTGGCCAGGTCAGTTGCCTGGTCGGAACGGATCAAGTACAGTCTGCGTCTCAAATATCAGGCTTGACTGGCGGCAGGAAGTCCCAACGGCCTGCAATATAATAGGGAGCAGACATGGCTGACCAGTCAAAGTTGTCACTACCAGTGGTTACTCCAGAGACCATGCACTTTTGGGAGGGAACCCTCGAGGGTGAGTTAAGATTGCAAAAGTGCCTGGACTGTGACGAGATTTACTTTCCGCCGCGGCCCTTCTGTCCAGCTTGCTCAAGTCGGAGCATAGATGTTTTTCCAGCCAGTGGTCGTGCAACACTTTACAGCTATGTCATCAATCACCGACCACATCCTGCCTTCGATGGACCCTATTCAATTGCTGTAGTTGAACTTGAAGAAGGCCCAAGGATGATGACCAATATTGTTAATACGATCCAAAAACCAGAAAACCTGCTGCTGGATATGGCAGTACAGGTGGTTTTCGAAAAAGTCAGTGAGGTGATCGCCTTGCCATATTTTCAGCCTGCTGGAGACTGCCAATGAAACGGGCGAGTATTGCCGTAGTCGGTGCTGCTGAGACAACAGAACTTGGCAAGATACCTGGCTTGAGCCAATTGCAATTACATGCAGATGCAGCGTTGAACTGCATGCAGGATGCGGGTATTTCGATTGCTGATATAGATGGGGTGGCCAGTGCAGGAGAGTCCCCTACATCGGTCGCGCATTATCTTGGCATACAGCCAAACTGGGTTGACGGTACCTCGGTTGGTGGCTGTAGCTTTATGCTTCATCTGCGTCACGCGGCGTCGGCGATCAATGATGGCTTGTGTAAAACTGTTCTGATTACTCATGGTGAAAGTGGTCGGTCTAATATTGGCAGAAGCGCGTTTCGTGGCGGAGGGGCAGCAACGCTGCCTGGACAGTTTGAAGCGCCTTATGGTGGGATGGGGCCGACCACCAGTTTTACAGTCCCTTTCCTGAGATATATGAAAGAAACGGGCACAACGCTGGAGCAATTAGCCATGGTTGCCGTCAGCCAGCGGCGTTGGGCAGGATTGAATCCGCGTGCGACGCTGCAGGACCCCATCACTGTAGATGAGGTTATGAATGACCGGATGATAGCCTATCCCTTTACCAAGCCGGAGTGTTGCCTGGTAACAGATGGTGGTGGTGCCTTAATCGTGGTGGCGGCTTCCCGAGTTGCAGATTTCCCACAAAAGCCGGTCTATTTGCTGGGTACGGGTGAGAGCGTTGAAGCGCCCATGATTAGTCAGATGAGCGACTTTACAAGTTCCAGGGCATTTAGAGTTGCCTCGGCTAATGCCTTTGCGGAGTCTGGTGTGCAACATTCAGAGGTGGATCATGTCATGATTTATGATGCCTTCGCGCACCTTCCTTTTTATGGACTTGAGGATATGGGTTTCTGTAAGAAAGGTGAGGCAGGCGCATATATTGCCGATGGCAACACGTCTCCAGGAGGAGAGTTACCTGTTAATACCAATGGTGGCGGCTTGAGTTATATGCACTCGGGTATGTATGGCATGTATGCGCTTCAGGAAAGTGTTCGGCAGATGAGAGGGTGTGCTGCAGCGCAGATAGACGGTGCAAATATCAGTGTTTGCCATGGCGTCGGTGGTATGTTTGCAGCCAGTGGTACCATTATTATGGGTTCTCCGGAAACCCTTTAAGCGCTTGGATCGGGTCTGTTGTAGATTATTTTCATAGATAAGTTGCTCCTGAATCTGGACAAAACAGTCGATTGAAAATAGACTTCGCTCAGTTTGCTTTGTGATGCCATTTTCTGGCAGTAATGAGGCTTGAAATCATGGTCTACAGATATGCTCAGGAGATGCAATTATGACAACCAGACGGAATTTCATTAAGACAACAGCCACATTGGGGTTAATCCCACTTGTACCGGTTTCCATGTTGTCATCGGCGGCGGAGCAGATAACTGGAGACGATCCTGCTGCCAAAGCGCTGAGATATGTTGAAGACGCCACAACTGCAGTTCGAGCAGATAAGATGGGGGTGGCAGGAGCCGATCAACTCTGCTCAAATTGTCAGTTTTATACTGTTTCAGGTAGTAATCCGGCATTGGGACCCTGTATGTTGTTCCAGAACAAACTGGTAGTGGGTGCAGGTTGGTGCTTCGGCTGGGTACCTAAACGATAGCTTTCCTACTTAAGGGCGCTGGGTTCGCTCAGATTGGTGCTTAGCAGTTTGTCAGGCGTGGCATTAGATGGGTTGCATTGCCAGAATTTTGGTCTCTTATCAGTGCTTTAGATCCTGCAGGAAGGTGATATTTTATGCTCAGCCGGTCTGACCTAGTCGGCTGTCGCATGGCGAGGTTAGTCAAGGGGGCATACAGTGGTATTAACTGATCAGGATGATCTTCCACGAGTGTCGACCAGCAGCGGTACCTTGGTGGGCGAGCAATCCGGTTCTGTTGCTTCCTTTAAAGGTATTGCGTACGCGATTGCCCCGGTCGGAGAGTTGCGATGGCAGGCTCCGCAGGCTGTGCCGGCGAAAACGAGCCTCGTCGATGCAAGAAGTTTTGGACCTATTTGCCCCCAACCTGCCTCAGCGGAATATCCTCAGGCCAGCATGTCTGAGGACTGCCTCAACCTCAATGTCTGGACCTCAGACACTCAAACAAAAAAGCCGGTTATGGTCTGGATCCATGGTGGTGGCTTCAGGGCAGGCTCTAATCGTATAAAGGGAGAAGTGCTGGCTGCTGAAGGTGTGGTGATTGTTTCACTAAATTACCGCCTGGGTGTGCTGGGCTTTTTCGCTCACCCCCTGATCGAAGGCCCTGATTTTAACTTTGGGCTGTTGGATCTTATCGCAGGGCTTCGGTGGGTGCAGAGTAATATCTCTGCCTTTGGTGGTGATCCTGCCAGCGTTACCGTGTTCGGGATATCTGCGGGCGCGGCTGCAGTCAATCTGCTGATGGCAGCTGACCCTGCAAGGGGCTTGTTTCATAAAGCCATAGCACAGAGTGGTTATGCGACTTGGCCTTTATTACGTAGTCGTCTGGCGCCGGTGCCGGCACCGGCGAACTTGTTGATGAAAGCCGCTGATTCGGCGGAATATGAAGCAGAAAAATTGGCGCTCGCAACAGGCCAAGATTGCTCGGACTTGAAGTCGATGCGTGCCATTAAAGCCATGCAGTGGGTTGATGTTCAAAGTGGTTTTCAATTGCCTATCGTGGATGGCTCCGTCGTGGCCGAGGAGCCCGGTATTCGTTTCCGACAGGGGTGTCAGCATGCTGTTCCCTATCTTTCAGGTGGAAACAGTTATGAAGGAACTATTATGCCGAGTTATCAGATAGATCCGGCAGCCTATGAACAGGTCTGGAGCTTGTTTGATCCGCATTGGTCACGCGTTTACCAGAGGGATTTCCAGAAGAGTCCGAATTTAGCTCGCAAGCGTTTATTTGGTGATGAGAGATACTTACTGTCCGCACTCGTATTGGCTGACGCTATGCAGCTAGTGGCAACTGCCGGCTGGCTGTATTTTATAGATTTCCTGCCCTCAGCTCTGGCCGAGCCAACAGCAGGAACACCCCACGGTCTGGACTCCTGGTTACTATTTTCTGCTGCTGAAGAAGGTGATCCGGAATCAGCTGAATTGTCCCTTCGGATCCGTAAATACTGGATCAATTTTGCACGATTTGGTAATCCTGAGGGCGCCATTGACCAGGCTGATGAAGATAATGAATCACTGTGGCTATCGTACCAGCAGAGTGGCGCATGGAAGCGCTTTGCTAACGGCGATCGCGTTTCGCTTACAGAGTTAACGCAAAGGTTAGCAGTTGTCTTGGCCCGGTATGAACTGCGAATTAAGGGTTCCCCTGAATAAAGCTGTTTCAGGCTTGGTAAGCAACCGGTCCCTGATCCCACTTAACTGTCATGCGCTCTCCATATCTGGAGCAGCCGCTGTAATCAAATATAGCCTGATGTTGAACGCTGAAGTTATCCCACATAGTAACAGTGCCAGGGGTCCACTTAACCCTGCACTGCAGGCGCGGATTACTGGCGGTATAGGCAAACAAACCATCTAGCAGCATTTTACTCTCCCATTGAGGAATATCCTCGATATGAGTAGTAAAGCCTGGGTTAACAAATAGAGTAGCTCGGCCTGTAATGGGATGGGCGATTATCATGGGATGACTATGGGCAGGGTACTCCTGGCCAGGCTCTAATTTAATCCCATAGTGTTTTAAATCGTGCTCACCGTCATGAAACGCAGTCTTGTCCAGGAGGAGTGTTTGCAGGTTGGTAGAAAGGCTGTCGAAAGCTGCG
>JABIZD010000213.1 GCA_018666555.1 Gammaproteobacteria bacterium | reverse complement strand
CGCAAGGCGATTTCGGCTCTGTGGTAACTATGGTCGGATCGGAGTTCGGCCGAACATTCACGCCGAACGGCAATAACGCCGCCGCTGGATCTGACCATGGCTGGGGTGGGCACTTGATGTTCATGGGTGGCGCGATAGACGGTGGTCGTTTGCTTGGAACGCATCCTGATTTTCGATTGGACGAAGGTCTTGATACAGGGCGCGGACGCTGGATTCCCACAACCTCAGGTTCTGAGTGTGCGGTAGAACTTGCGCGATGGATGGATGTGCCGGAAGGGGAGCTATTGTCTATCTTCCCGTCACTTATCAATTTCAACGGTGCACCCGCACCCACAATCATAGCTTGACGCCGATGAGCATTCTTCAAAAAGCATCTTTGTCTCTTTTCGTCACTACGTTGACCGCATGTGGCGGCGGTAGCGGTGGCGGCGATAGCACTCCCCCACCTCCGGTGGCGATCGTGGTCAGTCTTGCGGAAGTATCCGGAGAGTCTGTAGCGGCTGAGATATCAGGCACGATTGCGAAATTCCAGATTTCGAGAACCGGCCCGGATACTGCCGTCTCCGTAAACTTCACGATGAGTGGAAATCCTGAAACGGTCAAAGGGTCAGCCGACGCAACGGATTTCGAGTTACATTACAGCGATGGCGGCATGGTCTCGGGTAGTGTGTTGGCTCTCGGGGCGAATCAGAACGCTCGAGTTATCGAAGTCAGGCCTGTGCTGGATACACAACATGAGGTACCGGAGGTCGCACTCTTCTCACTGAGCACAGGGTCTGGTTACAACCTGGGCTCAAACACAACGGCGTCCATCTCGGTCATCGATGCCGAAAACACGCCCGCGAATCGCAAAGTATTCCTCGGATTATTTGGACCGCAAGACAGCGCGGTGACCACGGCATCAGGAACGGCGAGTCTTATTCTTCAGGGTGACAACGATGGGGCGGAGATCAACTACACGTTTTCCGGGCTAACCAGTCAACAGGTAGACCAACATATCCATTTGACCAACGGTCCCATTCTCAAAGACATCGAGTTTTCAGGTCCCGTGTTTGAATTTCCCTGGACTTTATCGCTCGAAAACGGAGCTCCCTTTACCTCGGAACAAGAACTGTTGGATGCTTTGTTCGAAGGGCGGATATACGTCAACATTCATACGGCGAATTACGCCGCCGGTGAGATAAGTGCCACATTCGCGTATGACTCGTCAGTAAGTCCACCGATAGCGACAGAGCTGACAGAAGTTGAAGTTGACCTCGATATTGTCCGGTTTCTGAATCAGGCAACGTTTGGTGCGACACCAGATGCGTACGCCGCACTTCGAGCTGATATCGATGCCGACGGTGGTAACCGGATGACGGTGTATTCCGAGTGGATCAATGCGCAGTTTGCACAGCCGCAAACCGAATACTTACCGCTACTCGACGTGCAGTTACCTATTTTTCTTGATGCAACCGGTAACGACGAGCCCGGGTTCTTAATTCGCAGGGATTCGTTCTGGGCCGTAGCTGCGTTTGGCAAAGATCAACTGAGGCAGCGGGTCGCATTCGCACTAAGCCAGGTTCTCGTGGTGAGTGAGGAAAACGCGGACGTTCGGAATGCGCACAGAGGAACGGCCGACTACTACGATACGCTCGCCCGTCACGCGGATCTGACCTACCGCAATTTATTGGGGGAAGTAAGCCGACATTCCGTAATGGGCGCTTACCTCAGTCATCTTCGCAATGAAAAAGAAGATCCTGATGTCGGTTACTATCCTGATGAGAATTACGCTCGTGAAGTGATGCAACTGTTCTCGTTCGGTCTTGTGGCGCGGAATCAAAACGGTTCGATCCAGTTGGGGCCGAACAACCTCCCGATCGAAACCTATGACAACCACGTCATCAAAGAGATGGCGCAAGTGTTTACCGGACTCAGTTTTAGCAAGAGGGCTTCCGGCGGACAGATGATCGACAACAATACCTTTTCGCTTGGCAGTTCCTTTGGCAATGGTTATCAGTTCCGCTGGACCGAGCCGATGAAATTCTATGATTCGCGTCACGATACGACTGAGAAACTTCTGTTTACGGATGGTGGATCACAGTTGATTATTCCTGCTGGAACGCCGGCAGATGAAGAGTTTGATCTGGTGATCGATGCATTGGTCGCGCATAGCGGTACTGCACCGTATGTTGCGAAACGTCTTATTCAACGCTTTGTGACATCGAACCCGAGTCCCGACTACATTGAGCGAGTTGCAGGTGCATTTGGAGCCACCGGCGATATGACGGCGGTCGTTCGAGCCATCTTGCTCGATGCAGAAGCACGCAATCCAACCGTGATGGGCAGTCCTCAATTCGGCAAGTTCAAAGAACCCGTATTACAACTCACAGCGATGTTGCGTTTGCACGAGGCGTCGTCGTCTGTCTTTATAGGCAGCAGTACCGGTGGTGAGACTTCAGCGTATGCGCTTGATTACGAAAACGCTGACCAGTTTTCGAATGGCGCGATGCTGCTTCGCATGGGTGGCATGAACATCGGACAAGAGGCGCTACGATCTCCATCGGTATTCAATTTCTACTCACCCGAATTCGCGCCGACCGGTGCGTTGTCCAATAACTCATTGGTCTCGCCAGAACTGGAGCTTGTCACCGAGACGCAGCTCTACACGGCCTACAATGTGTACCACAACTTCATCCGAAACGGTGTGCGCCGAAACAATCGCTACACGCGAGAGAATGGAATCATCGATCAGGAGCTGTTGCGCGTGAGACTAAGCAACGCCCGCGTAACGACGATCTGGGACGACACTGCAGGAGACAATGCGGCGAAGGGCACAGCTGTCGCGGAGTATTTAGACTTCTACATGAATGCCGGGCGCTTGAAATACCTGGGTTCGTCGGCGACGCTTTCTGAGTTCTCTACGGCCCTTGCCAATTCGAACACAGGCACCACGGAGTTCTTCGAACTGGCAACTTACGGTTCCGCGATATTGCCGGAATTTATGGTTCAAAAGTAATCCAAGTTTTTCGGAGCACTCATGCTGTCTGCATTCAAGTGACTACTTTTGCCAGGTCTGGTATTTCAATCCATGTGTATTGCCGGAGGGTACGGAACCGGTAAAGTACTGGTTGAATTCTGTGTGAGATTGCCTACCTAGTTTCGGTGGTCCTGATATTAATGAGATCACAGCTTCAGCACATAAGCCATATCGCACAAAGATTTCAGCCTTTGCCTACAGACTCAGGATTGTTCGTATAGGATTATTGACCCTGCCCGCAGGTGCCTGAGACGCGCAGTGATGCCTTAGATAGCTCTATACCTGCACTTGAATTAACTAAGGAGGTGGCCGTTAACTAAGGCACAGGGGGGCTAAACCTCTTGTTGGTTATTAGTTGTACGTGTGAAGATACATCACAGGTGAGTTTTTAAAGCTGACTCATATCAAGACTAGAACTTACCGCTTTCAACATAATGCTCTACTTCGTCCAAAGTCTTAGTTCTTAAAAGCTCACTGTCTACAGCGTATAAGCTGTGTTGTGTTCTACCCAGTTTAAAAGCAGCCAAAGCTGTGGATGGCTTGAAGACAAACATTAAGGGAAACTTGATGTATTTCTCACCTATCATATACCAAGGCATACCAGCGCCGACTTCCCAACAAAGAAGCTTCAGTTCACCTACTAAGTCAGTACCAAAGCCCGTAACCATATGATGGATGTCGTGCTTAAAGAAAAACTTTTTCCACCACTTAGGTATCATGACTTGAGGACGACCAAACAACATAAAATGATCTTCGTGAAGCCCTTTGCCATCCATGTGCAGATTAAGTTCAGATTCGATATCCATAATACTTTCCCGTTAAGAACTTCATTTTAGTCTTTTGCCTTATCGATAGGCGTTAGAGTTGAATGCGCGCTTCTCTATCCAAAAGGCTCTCTTTTGTTCGATAAAGTTTCATCATCCTGATAGTTAACACCGATCTTTAACCCGAGACAACGATGGTTCGATATTGGTTCGCAGACCAGGTTTTAGTCATACCGCAACTGTCTAGCGCTAAAACTATATGTCTTGCCCGCAGGTGCCTGAGCCACGCAGAGGATGCATAGATAGTTCTTTACCTGCAACTCCAAACCAACTTGGATGCTACTCGCCTGACTTTAAAAGCCTGTCTGCCTCCCGCTGTTCTAGCTCAAGGAGTCTTTCCTCTAATTGCTCAAGCTGCCTTGAATCGCCCGATATGCTTTCCCATAGCGATGGTGGCGTCATGGTAAGAAAGATATAAAACACGTAGATTTCCGCCATGTGCCAGTTCATTTTCCCTAGATTATCTGCCTCAAACTTCCTTTTAGTCACCCTAAAAATGATACTCACTAGATACAGCAATGAGCTGTATATGATTATAATCAATGCAAAGGCGAAAGCGGCACCTAGAGTCGCAGGATTCTGGTGACCCGAAAAATAATATGCAGTAGAAAATCCAACCCCTAGCCCCATCGAGATCACACAACCGACGGATACAGAGTTGAGGTAATTTCTCTGGTTATTGGGTGTGAATAAGACGAGCAATGAAATTATCGACAGCAGGAACAACGCCAACCAATAGTGGCTCATTATGTTTAACCAGTCGTGTTTAGCATAAAAGCTGTTGGCATACAGTTCACAAAACAACATGAATATCGCCAACGTCCCTAAACAGATAAGAAAGACTTCCCGCTTAGCTGCTCCACCAGCAATTTTTTCAACGGATATATGATCTGACCAAGAGTGAGCGATTACTGAGAGCATTGCACCGGCTACGGAAATGGACGCACATATCCCGGTTAAGCCCCACGCAGCGTTTGGATCAGTCAAATACGACATCATGGGAATAACATTGAGTGTCCCGGATAGAATACCTATGGGCAAGCCAATTGAAGTAATGATTTTCCCTGCCGAACAGATACCTAGCCGCTGAAAATAGAACCCCATAAACAACGTAGGACAGATAACCGAAAGCATTGCAAACCAAAGTGTTTCAGGACGAACACCTCCGAAGCTAAATAGCCCTTCCATGTACATCGAGATTAGAAAAACCGATACAACAGCGCCGATTGCCAGTGCTCGTGTACCAACATTCCAGCTCGTAATATCTATATTAACGCGCAGTGCTTCCATTCTTCCTCTCCCAGATATGCAAAGATTATCAATACCGTACTTTTACCGTATCGGGGAGGTTTTGACTAATGGGGTTGTGATATAGACGCCTGAGCCACGCAGAGGATGCACAGATAGCTCTTTACCTGCATTTATATTCATATGGCTACATGAGTCTTAGTCTTTAACAAACGTAACCATAGTATAAGATGTTAAAAGCGTAGAAGCGGTATTATCAAAAAATGTTGGTTGGTGCCCGGGGCCGGAATCGAACCGGCACTCCCTAACGGGAACAAGATTTTAAGTCTTGCGTGTCTACCAATTTCACCACCCGGGCAGAGCGCGTAGTCTATCACGATCTCAACCGAATCAGACCCTCCTGCATGCAACTTGCAACTAATTTTCCTTCAGCAGAAAATATCGACCCTCGAGTATAGCCTCTTGCGGCTGCCGCAGCCGGACTTTCAAGGCTATACAAGAGCCAGTCATTGACGTTAACAGACTCATGAAACCAGATGCTGTGGTCCAGACTGGCGACCTGCATATCACTTCTTTCGAATTTACCCCGATGCGGCATACGTGCAGTCCCTAGCAAAGCTTCATCCGATTCATAGGCTAACAGCGCAAGCTGAAGTCTTGGATCCAGCGGGGCATTACCATTGGCTTTTATCCATATCTGCTGTTCTGGCTGCTGCGGCACCTCCTCCAGCAACTGCCTGTGGTTTTCCCTAAAACTAAGAAACGGCCGCTGCTTAAGGCCTTCAACAAGCTGGTTTTCATCCGGCGGGAATAATTTAGGCATGGGTTGCTGATGTGCTAAGCCGGGCTCTGAAATATGAAAAGACGCATCCATATTAAAAATAGCCAGGCCATTTTGTACAACCACGACTCGTCGCGTGGTAAAGCTCTTACCATCACGAATGCGTTCTACTTCAAACAATGCTGGTACAGACGGGTCCCCTGGTCTCAGGAAATAGGCATGTAATGAATGTGGGGATCGATCCTTTGGCACCGTATTCATTGCTGCCACCAGTGCCTGGGCTATGACCTGACCGCCAAACAGGCGCCGGGTTCGATCGGGAGGATGGTATCCCCTGAACAGGTTCTCCTCTATGGGCTCTAGATCTAACAGACTGAGCAGCCGCTGCAGCGGGTTCAGCTGAGTATACTCATCCAGCACGGGAGGCCAGTTATGTTTATTCATCAAAACTCTTAAACGCGTTCAAAGACGCCCTAGTAAGGCATTAGTCATATTGGAATCAGAGCTTCAAGACCGAGGAGCTATGATCACCTCGCAGAGGTTCCACCGTCGGCCATATAGACGCCACCGGTGAGAAATTCGCTTTCGTCAGACGCCAGAAACAGCATAATGTTAGCGATATCTGATGGCTCAGCGTATCGCCCCAGCGGGATATTAGCACTCATTATATTATGCGCCGCATCGGTATCATCAGGACTGATACCCGCTTCCAGACTCCGCATCATTCGAGTTTCGACCGGTGAGGGATTAACTGTATTGACTCGAATTTTATGCTCAGCCCCTGCCAGTGCAGCGGACCGCATCAGGCCAATGACTGCGTGCTTACTGGTTGAATAAGGAGCCAGCATACTGGCGCCTTTAATCCCGGCGACTGAGGAGGTAATCACAATGCTGCCGCCACCTCTCTCCTGCATGATTGGAAATACGGCCTGGGTACCAAGCCAAACACCTTTAACGTTTACTTTCAGTACTTTATCAAACATTTCTTCCGAGCAATCAAGGAATGGAGCGACCTCCCCTTCTATGCCGGCATTGGCCAGCAATATATCCACACCACCAAAATCGTTTACGGCCTGGGCAACAAATCGATCGGTATCAGCCTTATCACTGACGTCGGCAACGCAGTACGAACATACATTACTTCCTAACCTGTCTGAAGCAGCAACCAGGGCAGCTTCATCCAGGTCCACCAGTAAAACTTTAGCGCCTTCGTTAATAAAACGCTCTGCTGCCGCCACACCGATGCCACCGGACCCGCCGGTTATTACCGCAACTTTTCCTTCTAATCTGCTCATCTTCGCACCTCTTGTTTTGCCACAGCCTACCAAAGAAAGGGGGCTGCTTCAGCAATTATTAGTTCTAGATCAGATATGACCATAAGTAGTACAGCAGAGATGCGGTGGGTCAAAAATTAGAGTAAACTGCGCCTTCCGCGAGGCTGGGTGGCAGAGTGGTCATGCAGCGGTCTGCAACACCGTTTACGCCGGTTCGATTCCGACCCCAGCCTCCATTTATTCCCATTCCTATTGCCCCACATCCACCCCTGTTTGCAAACTCTGTGTTTATGTACTATTTGGGGTTTTATCTTCGCCATTACGGCAACCTCATTCCCTGGTTGTAGCAGCACTTTCATCCGGCATCGATCCCGACACCAAAACTGTTACCATTCCCCCTTATTCAAGCAAAACCGGGGATTCGAATTGAGGTATGCCATTATTGGTGCGGGTATGGCCGGCATGCTGGCCGCCATCAAATTGCTGGAAAGAGGCTGCCGTGACCTTATCGTCTACGAAAAGGGTCACACCATAGGTGGCACCTGGCGCGAAAATACCTACCCGGGCCTGACCTGCGATGTACCGTCGCATTCCTATACCTATTCCTTCGAATTAAACCCCGACTGGACGCGGACTCAGCCACCAGGCCATGAGGTACAGGCATATTTTGAAGCAGTAAAAGAAAAATATGGCCTCGAAGAATGGATCACGTTCAATGAAGAGGTAGTCAGCTGCGTTTATCAGCACGGCCGTTGGCAATTGAAAACAGCATCCGGCAGGCAAGATAGCGCCGATGCCGTTATCGCAGCCACCGGGGTTCTACACCATCCCCGTTACCCTGACATCAGCGGTATTGATGCCTTCCAAGGCGCTATTTTCCACAGCGCAGAATGGGACCACTCGACGCCATTGGACGGCCAACGAATTGCCATCATTGGGACCGGGTCGACCGGTGTACAACTCGTCAGCGCCCTATCCACCAGGGCATCAGTACTCACGCATTTTCAGCGGTCTCCCCAGTGGATTATGCCGGTGGAGGACCGAGCTTACACCACTCATGAACTGGCGCGTTTCAAAAACAACCCGGATGTGCTTCAAAGTCTTCACTATGATGAGGAGTTGGAGTCAAACATTGAACGATATACCGCGGCGATCACAAACCCGGATTCAGAAGCAATGCAGGAAATCGAAACGATTGTCGCAGATTTTCTGGCGATGGCGGTTACGGATGCAGACTTAAGGGAAAAAATCAGGCCTGATTATCGGGCTGCCTGCAAACGGCTTATCTACTCGCCGAATTTCTACCAGGCCATCCAACGCGATAATGTCGAAGTGCTGGTAGAAAATGTGACCCGTATTGAAGCTAAGGGAATTCGGGGTGCTGACGGTCGGTTACGCGAGTTTGATGTCATCGTCCTGGCGACCGGCTACAAACCCCATGAATTCATGCGACCCATGAATATCGTTGGTAGTAACGGGACTATCCTCAATAATGTCTGGCGGGACAAACCCGTTGCCTACCTGTCGATTTCCATACCCGATTTCCCCAATTTCTTTATGTTGAATGGCCCCAATGGGCCTGTCGGAAACTTCTCATTGATTGAAATTGCTGAGTGTCAATGGGCTTATATAGAACAGCTGCTGGCAGAACTGGAAACAGGCAAATGCCAGGAAATCAGCGCTACTCAACAGGCAATGGCTGAATACGAACACGCCCGGGTTGAGCAGGCAAAGAAGACTATTTTCGCCAGTGGTTGCAGCAGCTGGTACCTTGATTCAAAAGGGGTCCCCGCCACATGGCCGTGGACGCGCAGAGACTTCAAGGCCGCCATGCAAAAACCTGACTTAACCCATTTTTTAACCGTCGGTAACGCCATGAACAGACCATGAATACTCCCGATAATTACCGCGACTATACCAACGCTGAAGACGGTGTCCGGAACTTCTACCGACTAAATCATCGTTACCAAACACTTGAATTCGCTCGAAGCAAACGCGAAGACTATGCCTGCCTTAGCCAGCGTCGCATGGGGATCTGGGAGGCCTGCGAGTTCCTCGATACCCTGGTCGATGACAGTGATCCAGATACTTCAGTGTCGCAGATTGAGCACTGCCTGCAGACCGCCGAGGCTATTCGCGCCGATGGACACCCGGATTGGTTCATCCTTACCGGCCTGGTCCACGATCTTGGCAAGATTCTATGTCTGTATGGTGAGCCGCAATGGGCAGTAACAGGTGATACCTTTCCGCTGGGTTGTGCCTTTCAAAGCAGCATCGTTTATCCAGAGTACCTCGACGACAATCCCGATTCACGGGAGGAGGAATACCAAAGTCAAAATGGCATCTATGAAGAAAACTGTGGTTTAAACAACGTCACGCTTTCCTGGGGTCATGATGAATACCTGTACCTGGTTACCCGCGACTATCTGCCTGAACCTGCCCAGTACATGATTCGCTATCACAGCTTTTACCCGGGTCATTCGAGCAACCACTATGAGCACCTGTTTAATAATCACGATGTGGCTATGCTCGACTGGGTGCGACGTTTCAACCAATACGACCTGTACACAAAACGCGACCGCACGCCCGAAGTGGCTACCCTCAAGCCTTATTACCAGGGCCTTATATCACGCTATTTTCCCAACGAAGTTGCCTGGTAGATAACATCTGACAAGCAGCGGTAACGGCGTCGGATTTACATTTGCTCGCACTTGTTCGCGGCACTAATGCAGGGCCAACTGCTCCAACCCTGATTTGATAGACACCTGGGAGCTTGAGGGTGCTTTTATCAATACAATTCCCCAGTCCTCTTATCTCGCAAGACCCTTTTTAGAATGGCGGTTTAAAGAAGGATGTAGCCGACAATTTAGAACCATCGCTACCAATCAGCTATCAAGCGGTTACGAGAAAAAGCTAAACAATTCTGTGCCGTTAAAGGGAAAGCGCTGGTCCAAGGCAGTATCATTCAGACCAACGAGTTGTCGCAATGCTTTGTGAACGTGACGCGGATAAATAATACTGCCACCAGCCTCATCGGGTTGGAGCGAGGTCGGGTTGATGTGCTTGACGTTGTGGAGCGGGTCGGTTTCTCCCACCATGCGATCACCCCAGGCGGGATTATCCTGCATCACAATCACCGAACCAATAGGCCAGTGATCCTTGCCTGCCTGCGAATTATAGTGAGGTGTGCGGGAGAAATCTGATCCGATCACCACCGTAAGCCGGTCCGCATACCCGCCTGCTTCTGCCAGTTGCCAGATCAAGTCGATGGATTCATTCAGGTAACTGAGTAGCGGTGCATGCTGGTTATCATGGTCGTCATGGGTATCAAAGCCGCCCAACTGCAGATCGGCTGAGCAAGAGATGCCAGCAGAGAACGCGGCACTAATGGTCTGGACCTGGGCTTTCATATTCGGGTAGATCATCGGCGTATCCTCAATTATCTCATCTGACGTTGGCAGATAGGAAACAAAGGACTTGAGTGCGTCGCGGTTTTCAAAGGCATCCACATAGGCATCCAGGTTTTGAGCTTCTCTGGATAACAGCTGGCTATTCTGCCTTAAGCGCTGGTAACGGGCTCGTCGATACTCATTTAGTAAATCGAGTTGGTCAGGTGAGGTGTAATAGACCGGTTCATCTTGACCGCCGTCATCATAATAATAATTCAGGTTGGGTTCCAATATCTGTCGCAATTGATCTGAATTACCTTGCAGACGAGTGTAGCGAATTACATTTTCGGTTGCGCCGAAACCGCCAAAATTGACGTAAGGCATCGGCAGTGTCGGCGCCTGCTGCGCCGCAAACAGTGCTGTCAGCGCGGGATAGCCCTCTGAATTGCGACCACTCCAATTGTGCAGGACACCGGTACTATGGGAATTGGTCTGCATATCAACGCCATTGATCACGAGCATTTTTTGGTGATGACTCTCAAAAAAGACCTGATTATTGGCAAATGGAGCGAAATTAATCCCTCCCGCTGACAGTGGCTCTGCACTCACTGACCAATTAGTAATGGGTTTTTCACCCGGTTGATTTACCTTGGGATCACAATAACTGGTTACATCCCAGCCACCATCTGCTTGAACCTGAAGCAGCAAAGGACCCGTATAACTATCTTCGGTCTGCGCGCGGGCCATCACCGGCATTCCAATCAGTGGTAATGCACTGATTTGCGACAGGGCTTTGAGTAATGTTCTTCGCTTCATGGCTTTACCTTACTCATGCAGAAACCTGAAATCCGTCATTAAATAGGTCAGCACCGTAACCCAGGTGGCTTTCATGCCATTAAGGTCGGTCGTATCTAAGGGTGAGATACCCCAAAGATGATTATCACAAGAACTCAAGGGCCACTGGTCTACGTTTTTCCCCCCAAGGCTTCGTCGGTAATCCAGCGTCTCTGTCAGCAAGCTATAACTGGCATTGATTTCAGGATCATCTAAGGAAAGCGTTTCACCGAGCAGCTTCTGGTGAAGAATGGCAAGCTGGAATCTTATTTCGTCCTGGTTGTCTAAAGCCGCCAGGAGTCCCAGGCTGATCTCTACCGGCTCGTCCCCATATTGTTGGCCCGCAGCCAATAACGTCAAGCTGTGGTTACCCGTTTGCGTCAGATTCAGCGGCACATTCATGGTGCAATTGCTGTTTAATTGTTGATACTCGGCCGTAGCCTGCCCTGAGCAGCCCTCGAAGTTAGTGCCCTGGGGCGGTGATTCGAGCTCTATAGTCAAGGTCGATCCATCAGGCTGGATAATACTGAGCCGATCAAACTGGGCAGCCCGATGCCCTTGGTTATCTCCATAGCTATTGGTGAAGGCCAACGATATCAGATAGTCTCCCGAATCAAGGGCTACAGGAAGCTCCAGCACCGCTTCAAAGTCAGTATTGCTCATACTTGCACTGGCGCTGTCCAGGAATCTGCGTTCGGGTGTGGTCAATATTTCCGTTTCATTGAACAGGCGACGCTGATCGTTGGGGAGATCAAAGTCTCGGATCACAATTTCGCAGGTGCTTTCCAGTGCCATTCTTTCTGCAATGTTGAACATAATCGCCGACATCTGCTCGGGCCTTCGGGTAACGTTGCGTGAATCGATACCGCCATACAGAATTTTGAACTCGTCGCTGAGCTTCGTGTACCTAGCGCCAAAGGTCCAAACGGAAAACTCATCTTTCCAGTTTCCCCAGTAGAACCCGGCCAAGTGAAAAAATTTCGCTTCGAGTTCCTCCGGCGTTAGTAATCGCCTGGTTCCAAGGACCGACGCTGGGGCATTAGAATCCACTGCCGAATCAACTCGAAACCATGGAGTCAGCATGAGCTCGACAATGAGATCACGGCCATTAAATGCGCTGCCGCCATTGATACCGTTGGCAAAAGATTCAGCCAGGTTCGTGATCAATAGATTCTGAGCCTCAAACAGGGCTAGTTTTTCTTCAAAGTCAGCGTCTTCCAGGACCTCAGGTGCAGAAGCGACTTCCTGGCCCATGAGCGCCGGCCACCAGAACTTCACCGCAGCTTCGGCAAACCAGGGGTCGGCAACCATCTGCTCTGTGAGCCAGGCCAGGCTCGGCACCTGATCCGGAGCCGACAGACCCAGGAACCCGGGATCCCGCATGTCCCTGTACCAGGTATCACCCTCATGGTATCGGTAGCGATCGGCACCTTCAGCGTCTGTATCCAGAGATACGACCAGATGAACGGGTTCGTCTCCATACTGCTCCCCTGCCGCTTGCAACTCAAATAGATAAGTACCGGCTTCATTAATGCTAATCGGGATAAGCACACCACCAGGGCAATATTGCCAATAGCCATCTGACTGCGGACCACCGCATCCGGCGGTGGTTGTCCCTTCGGGCAGCGACTCGAATTCAATGGTTTCCTGGTTGGATGGCCCTGTCACTGTGAGACTGAGAAAACGGGCATTCCGGTCGCCATCTTCATCACTATAATCGTTGTTGAAAGAAACCCGATAGTAGACGGTTCCCACCGTCAGTTCAGCCTCAAGCGTATAGTTGGGGCCATAGGACTCATTCTCTACATTAAATGCGTTGCCAGCAACGAAGGTGTCACTGGAAGCCGGATCAGGTTGCTCCTGCTTATAGTTATAGGGCAACGCATCCAATCCTTCCCAGGATTCGTTGTAATAGCCGACGTCGCCATAATGCTCAAAGGCACCGGCGACCGGGTCCAACACCTGATGACACACGGTACAGGCCGGGTTTTTCAGGGTCGGATTATTGGTGTCTGCCAATGCAACCGGGTCCGTGGCGCGGGGGGCAGACTTCTCGATATCAACACCGAGAAAGTGATAGAAAGTCCAGCGCGCCCTGGCCCGGTTGCGGTTGGTCTCGGTACTCGGATAACGGTTAAGGAAGGCCTGCGTGTTCAGCACACCGGCATGGGGATACTCGATGAAACCGCTATGAGCGACGATTTGCCTGCCTTGGGAAGCAGTGTCTTCGAACTCCAATTGATCATCGAGGACTGTCTGGCCGCGATGATAACCTGGTTTAAAGATGCGGTAGTCAATGCAGGGTTCACTCGGCATTTCATTACAGTAAGGGAGCAAGGCAGGGTCGCCAGGATCAAAGCTGGCACCACCGGCAAGGAAGTCATTCACGGCATAGTTCATCATCATGTAATCCGCGGTGACGACTTCCCTATAATCACGATCGTTATCGACAATATAGGCGATCAATTCAACCGGCGCCCGCGCCAATCCCCAAGCCCAATGATCCCACTTGTGCTGCCAGTAGAAGGATCCTTCACTTCCTTGGGCTTGAATCTCCGCCTGGGCATTGCTGCCAAGAGGATAAAAGCCATTGCCATTAATATTTGATTGTTCAATCGGGGTTCCATCAATGAAAGCATCCGTCAGCAGTCGATCGTTGGCCGCTCGAGCCAAAAACTGAGGGAATGCCTGATCCCGGGTGACCTGTGACAAGGCCGCCCTTAAACCGGATTCGTCTTCACCATCAAGCAATGCGGTCTCATCAAGGGTCGGGTTCCGACCGATCAGCAGGATCGTGGCGCGTCGTAGGGTTTCGCGAGCAGCGAGCAATTTAGTCGACTCAAAGTAGGCGGACGGTGACTCCCCTCCAGGTTCTTCGCCATTGCCCAAGCCGGATTCAGATTCTACCTTCAGGACAAACTCCTGGAGAATGCCATAAGCTTCATCTGAGGAATTCAACACCGCACCACCGCCATGACTCACGCCCCGAGCGCGGCTCAACAGCGTGTCACCCCCGCCGCCAGCGATGTAGCTACGCAAGGTCTCGTAGTTGCTGGCGAGGTAGCTTTCATCAGAGCTACTCAGGTAAATAAGCGGCGTGGAACTGGCTGGCCCCGAAGCGTTGTGGCAAACAATGCAGTTATTAAGGATGACATCGGAGACAGCGTCCTCGAAATAGCTACTGGCCGCAGTGCCACCCCCACCGGAATTACCGACTGAAATTGAGGCGAGATAAGCCTCAATGGCTTCACTGGAGATTCGATTCGCATCACCCGCCACGGCACTCTGGGTGAGCGTGGTACTGGTAAAACCGAACAGGTAACGAATCACCATCAGGCCGTCGGTTAGGGGGTCAACATCACCATTAGCATCTATATCCAGCGCTGCCTCATTTGCCTCAAGATAAGCCGAAATGTCTAGAGCATCAGTACGAGTGCCAGCCTCATTCACCGCACCTAGAATGAGCGCCTGGTCTGTGAAGCTAAAAAGATGGCGAATGACCAGTAGCCCGTCCGTCAGGGGTTCTTGCGCGCCATCGCCATCAACATCGAGGGTAAAAGTCTCTTCCGCACTGGCAACGCCGCTAAGCAGACAAACAAGCAGAGCCAAGTATTTCAGGCTTATTGTAATAGCGGCTTTCATTGCATTCAGGTCGCCTATTTTTCTTGCGTTAATATTGACCTATCAAAGGATTCTCTAAGATTCTAAAAGCCTTTGCAAGAATCCGGAAGTTTATAACAACCGGCATTGCCCATGCACGGCATCCAGGTTAACCGCTTACCAATCAGGATTTTGAAACCCTATCCAAGGTTTTATGAGTTAAAAGATACTGACACAACCACGAAACGCATCCCAACCCTCAAGCGACACGGTTTAGACAATAGCCACAAAGCTATCTGGGATGAAGAATTCACCATTCCCAAGGGATTTCAAACAATGGGATAGGAGCAAGCCGATAAAATCATTGTTTCCGGCCTACTACTGCTTGCGCTGGTTGCATGTGACCTTGCACATATACTCCCAGATAATCTGACTCAAGGCCTTAATAGACTGACAACAGAAACATTCAATCCATTTGTCCTGTTGACTCAGACATCAAATAAGCCACATTTAGTGACCAAGCTTGTTTTCTCATCGTGTTCGAAGTTAGGGATATTGCTACGGATAATTTCCAGTTATAATATCGACCTGATTGATTAGATCTTTCATATAATAGTGGGGCTGAGCCCAGCCTCCAGTTCACTTTGCAGGCAAACGCTTTTTCTGAATCGCATACAGAAGAAGCCCTCGCCTATTGCGATTTGCCTGGGCCTGCTAACGATATCTATACGCATACACAAACTGGTTGACCACTTTTATGAACGATGGACTGAAAGACAAAAGTCATGAGTAAAGCAGTAATACTGCTCAGTGGGGGGCTGGATTCGACCACCATCGCCTCAATCGCGAAAGAACAGGGTTACGATATCTATGCTCTTTCTTTTGAGTATGGACAGCGAAATGTAGCCGAGCTCAACTCAGCTAAGCGTGTGGCATCATCCCTGGGTGCCCTTGAGCACGTCATCGCCAAAATCGATTTAAGGGTATTTGGCGGATCTGCCCTGACGGCAGACATCGATGTGCCCAAGGCAGCATCCGCAGACGAGATAAGCGCTGGTATCCCGGTTACCTACGTTCCTGCACGAAACACAGTATTCCTATCCTTTGCACTAGCCTGGGCAGAGGTGCTAGAAGCATCTGATATATTTATCGGGGTCAATGCGCTGGATTACAGTGGTTATCCCGATTGTCGACCTGAGTTTATCCATGCTTATGAAACCATGGCAAATCTAGCTACCAAAGCAGGTGTTGAAGGTACTCAAAAACTGAAAATTCACACACCCCTCATCGATATGACCAAAGCACAAATCATTGAAAAAGGCAGCAGTCTTGGAGTCGATTATAGTACTACGTTAAGTTGCTATGACCCCTCTTCTGATGGCGGTGCCTGCGGGTCTTGCGACTCATGCCTGCTGAGGAAAAAGGGCTTCAACGAGGCTGGAATTGATGATCCCACCAATTACTTCCAGGCAAGCCTATGAACCAGCAGGTCTTTTACCAGGCAATCGCGCCCTTTGAAGCAGCTAGAAAATTAAGCATGCTACCGAGCGATCATCCAGCATCAAGACTGCACGGGCACTCCTTTAAAGCCAAGTTAAGGACAAGCCTGCCGGGCGATTGGGCGTCCTTTCAGGGGGCGGAAATTGATGACCTGCAGATGCTCCTAGAGAAAACAACGAAGCCTTTCGACTACGCCTACCTCAATGATGTAATGACCATCCCGACCGATGAAAATCTGGCCAGGTGGATTCGAGAAAACATTAATCTCAGTGTTGAGAGTATTGGTGTACAGAGCACGCAAAACCAGGGCGTCGATATCGACCATGAGGGCCATGCCCACCTCTGGTACCGTTTCCAGTTTGAGGCTGCCCATTGCCTACCCAATGTGCCAGAAGGACACCAATGCGGAAGAATGCACGGGCATTCCTTTGAGGTGATTCTCCATGCCCAACAACCCCGGAATGACTCTGATATAGGCGTTGACTACGATTGGCTGGCGAAAACCTGGCAACCCATCCAGGACCAACTCAACCATTCCTGCCTGAACGACATTGAAGGTCTAGAAAACCCCACCAGCGAGATGATCGCGAAGTGGATCTGGGGAAATCTGTACAACCGAATCCCTTGTCTCAGCTGGGTATCAGTTTATGAGACTCGCACAGGCGGTTGCCACTATGACGGCAGTGACTTTCGAATTTGGAAGCAACAGCGATTTGAAGCGGCAACCATGCTAGGCCACGCGCCCACCAGTGACCCCAGGCAAAGGCTGCACGGGCATAGTTATATCGCCCGCCTTCACCTGACTTCACCACTCGATCAAGTGATGGGCTGGACCGTTGATTATGGAGACGTTAAATCAGTTTTTGCGCCTATCTACAAGCAACTCGATCATCATGACTTATCCCAGATCGATGGTACTGCTAATTCAGACGCGTTAACTATTGCTAACTGGGTGCGTAATCGACTTTCGAATGTTATGCCACAACTGGATCGATTCGATCTATACCAGAAACCCGGGTGCGGTTGCATCTTGAACTGGGGCGCAATGGCCCCAGCCCTACCGGTCTAGTTATGACCTATTCAGTTAAAGAGATTTTTTATACCTTACAGGGCGAAGGTGCCAATACTGGACGCGCGGCGGTATTCTGCCGATTTTCTGGTTGCAACCTATGGTCAGGGCTCGAAAAAGATCGGTCTTCTGCCGTTTGCCAATTCTGTGATACCGACTTTGTCGGGACTAACGGCGAGAATGGTGGTAAGTATCGTACTGTCCAGGACCTCGTCGCAGTCATTGACTCATTGTGGCCAACCAATACAACAAACCGGTTTATAGTCTGCACCGGCGGCGAACCGTTACTTCAATTAGATACAACGCTTATCAATTGTTTACACGATTTCGGTTTTGAAATTGCTATCGAGACGAATGGAACAATCCCAGCTCCTAAAAACATCGATTGGATTTGTGTTAGCCCGAAAGCAGATGCCGAACTCAAGCAACGCCATGGTGACGAACTTAAACTTGTCTACCCACAGGAAAAAGCCATGCCCGAGAAATTCCAGGAATTGGAGTTCACACACCGGTACCTGCAACCAATGGACAATCCTGAGTACGAAAAAAATCTAGCAAAAACACTGGCCTATTGCCAGGCAAGCCCTGAATGGAAACTGAGCCTGCAAACCCACAAGATATTAAACATCCAGTAAACCGGGGTGTTTACGGAGTAAAAACGACCTAATGGGGTGATCTGGCGAAGACAGGGTTAAGGCGCGACCCAACGTGTTTCCAAAAAAGCCGCCAATCCTTCTGATTTCACACTGAGCGTAGCCAGATTCCCGGCGATACCCTGTAATTCAGGCAAAACAATACCTGCCTGGTCAAAGGCTACCACCGCACTGACATCGACAAGACCAGGAGTCGCGCCCCCTATCCAGCTATCTGACGGACAAACCAGATCCAGCGCTTCTAATCCAGCAGCAACCTGATCATTGAGTTTGGTAAGATAAGGCCCGTAGATGAATTCCTTCGGTCGCAATGTTCTTTCGTAGGCTGAAGCGACTGCTTTTTCCATCGTGCCGACAGCCAGTGCGTTTATTTTAAGGGCCTGGCGACGAGCGTCACCAGTTTTTGCAAGCAGTGCTTCTGCTTCATCGTAGGTATCCAGCAGATAGTCTATAATGGCGTGAGAATCAATGACCACTTCGTCAGCGAGGATGAGTGCAGGCACGCGCCCGAGCGGATTGTAGCGTTTGATCAATTCAGCATCTTGCGCAGCTGCGACAATTTTACGCTCATATTCGAGCCCGAGAAGGTTCATCACAATGGCGCAGCGACGCACAAAGGGTGACAGGTCTCTACCGACTAAGATCATTGAACGGTGCCTTTTTTTGGAGTATTTGCTTAATGGAGATCAGTATACAGCAACATATACTGCCTATAGTCGTAATCTTTGTGATGACGACCATTGGCATGGAGTTAAAGGTCAGGCAGTTTGCCGAATTGCTTGAATCGCCCACTGTTCCGATTGTGGGTACGATCATTCATACCTTGAGCTTTCCGTTGGTCGCGGTATTTTTAACACTTCTGATCAAGCAATTAGCTCTGGATGTATCCGATGGTACTATCATCGGCATATTGCTCATAGCAGCCTGCCCAAGCGGCGGGTTCTCGAATGTCCTCGTTCTGATTGCCAAAGCAAACCTGGTGCTTTCTGTTGCCTTGACTGCCATTTCATCAATAGCCTCGTTTTTGACGGTGCCATTGCTAATGGGAGGTTTCGCATATCTGATTACAGACCTTGATACTCCTATTTCTCTACCGGTTGTGGAGACACTGATTCAATTGTTGGTTTTGATTGTGCTACCGATTGGTGGCGGTATGATCTGGCGGGCGAAGAGTTCAGCGTTTGTCGCCAGTAACCTTAAGCGCTTGCAGAAACTCGGCCAACTGGCTCTGTATGTTTGCGTTGCGGCCATTATCTACGAGACCTTCGATACCGTAGTGGCTGAAATTGAACAGGCCATACCCTGGTCACTGGTCCTATGTGTTCTCACCATCGGGGTGAGTTATTTCCTGTCACTGGCAGCCGGACTCAATCCCCAGGATCGGGTTACCATTGCCCTTGAAGGTTCTATCAGGAACCTGGCGGTCGCACTTTTAATCGCTGTCAGCGTGCTTGAGCGACCCGATATCGCCGTGCTGCCAACCGTCTATTTCCTGGCAGTACTTGTCGTCGGGATCAGTTTTGCGAAGACCTGGCATCTTTTCCTGAAATAAGGTCAAACCTGAACCGGTAGTTGTTTTACCAGGGGTAATACATCGGCTCCGTAACGCTGCAAAGAGTCCTTAACAACTGACCAGGGCTGCCCACCATAGTCACCCTGATAAACAAATCGGTCGCATTCAGATAGTTCACATAGTTGGGCAATTTTATCCTGCACCTGCGACGCGCTACCAACGGCGATGACGCAGTGTGGATCACCCAGGTCTGTTATCCGCGGTGGTAATTGAACTTCATCAGGCGCCATACCAAACCGCTTGCTGAATACCCAGCGCTGGAAATCGAACTGGTATTTCTGCAGATGAGAGATAGCCTCTTGTGAGGTTTCACCGACATGAACGTGAGCCAGCATGGTGATTCGGGGCTGGTGCTTGTGGCCTGCTTTGTCCCATTCTTCTTTGTAGGTTGAAATCATCGGCTGTAATTGATCAAGATCGAAAGCCAGACCAGTCATGACCAGATTAAGACCCAGTTTCGCCGGGACGACTGCCGATGCGGGATTGCTGCAGGAAACGTAAATCGGCACGTGAGGGTTTTGAACTGTCCGGGGCTCCAGTGTGACGCCAGCTAATGGGGGTCGATACTGCCCTTGCCAGTGCAGGTCCTGTTCTGTCCAGAGCTTAACCAGCAGCTCGAGACCTTCCTGTTGCCTGTCAGCAGCTTCATCCGCCCGCTGACCAAAATAGTCATACACTTTCGGTTCGACGCCTTTGCCAACCCAGATTTCGGCTCGCCCTTCAGAGACAACATCAAGCGTTGCAAAATCTTCTGCCAGGCGAACAGCATCGTGGTGTGGCAACAAGGTAACGCCCGTAGCCAGACGCATCTTTTTAGTCTGCCCTGCCATCCAGCCAAGAAAGATCTGCGGCACTGATACAATAAAGTCGCTGAAATGGTGCTCACCGACGACAATCGCATCAAAGCCCAGGGGTTCTGCCATCTGCAGGTATTCACGAATGTTCTGGTGCCGTTCTGCCTGGCTCGTTCGTATGCCGGTTACCGGATCAGCGACATGATCGCCCAGTGTACAGAGTCCTTGTTCCATCATTTAAGATACTTCCAATAGGTGTCTTTACGTGTAATCAGGCCATCTTTAACTGGGTAAGGATCAACCGCCCTGGCATTAAAAGGCTTGCCATCTTGCAGTCCTGAAATGGTAAATGTCTGAACCAGTAGATCATCGCCCGCTGCTCGTTCAGCCAGGTCCGAGTATCTCACTTCCTGCCAGTGCTGCTTGCGCCAGGCGAGTTCATCCAGCAGCGCATCAACGCCCTGTAAAGTGCGCCCGGCAGGTAGCTCATCAGTCGACTGGGCGACATGCTGGCACCACTGGAAATCATCACTGGTCAAGGCCAGCAACCCTTCTTTATCGGCACTGCCGTAGGCTACTCGAAATCTTTGCATTAAGACTAGTAAGTCATCCACAAGGCATTCCTTTGTTAATTGATGTTCTGAAGAGGCTGTTTAGAAATCCGGACAGGCTCTTGCTAGCCAGCATGTTATCAGAGCGTGTCAGGGCCGGGACGCTATTCTGACCCGACAAACTGCTGACTCGTAGCACACCGGGAAAAATGAATTTGAATAATATGCCGTGCAACCTCTGTGATTTAATGGTTTGCTAAGTAAATTCGAGACTCGGTTGGATGTCCCTCTAGTGTCAGGGTTTGGCTTCGGGCGTATCTGCCCTACTATGAAAGCCAGATGCGCCAATGGCCTCTGAGATAGCTGGGCCCGCCTGGCTCATGATGGGGTCAAGGGGCGTGCCTGTAGCATTAGCGACCCGATTCATCATATGGAACATAGCGCTGACGCCAACAGCATCAACCAATTGTTCCGCACTCATGTCTGCCAGCATATCCGCACGCACACCTGCCATTACTGTCCTGTCTTTGGCCGCGACCGCATCACATAGCCTAGCCAGAAGAGCCCCATGCTTGACACCACCGTCATTATTTCCCAGCTCTTTGACGACACCCATTGAGATCTCTGTTCCTGTAACCTGTCCACTCCGACCGAGCAGAACTGCATGGCTGGTGGCTCAGTAAAAGCACTCATTGACTTTGGAAGTACGGGTGCCGAGCAGCTCTATCTGGGCTCTTTCCAGTGACCAGTGCTTGGCACCAAAATCATCGGCCAGGGCGCCACCCTGAACATAGTGCGCATCGATCAGAACCCACTGCATGATACGTTCCGCCGCTACCAGACTAAGTGCCTTGCGCACATTGGGCACATCCGTTGGTGTTGCCGGGTTCCAGGAGCCATCGACAATCGGCGCGGTGGGAACCCAGTGGCTTGAGACAGCCGCATCATCTGGTTGTTGCTGCGAGGCTTGGCCTTGTCCTGGTGCTGCTAGTGAGACCCGCGGTAAGTCCAGTGCATCAGCAAACCTGTCAGTCAAGGTCGATTGGGCAACAATGCCGACTATCTCGACGTATTGTTGAGCTGAAAGTTTGTCCGGCACGAAGGATTCATACCAGGTTTTGGTCAACGTCGAGACATGATTAGTTAATCGCCAGATCACATCGATTGCAGCAACAGGCAGGATATGATCATCGCTGATCAACCCAGGGATAGAGGAAGGCTGCTGCCATGGAGCCAGTGGTTGTGCATCCCAGGCTTTGCGTGCTTCTTCAACGATGGCAATTCGCTCTGCTGCAGACCACCAGGTGCCTGCCGAGGCCCAGTGCTTTGCTGCGGCTAAATGAGTTTCATTAATTTCAGGCCGAATTGGCAATTCTGATTCATACATGGTGACGACACCCAAAAATTTAAAGAATATGTTAAGACCTATAAACGAACAATAGATTATTTAACCGCTTGAGAGCAACTAATCTCTGCGATTACAAACTTGAAATCACCTGCAAAGCTGCTCATGAGCCTTTCTTTTAGCTACCGGTTCAATACAGGACTAGAAGCTTGCCGAACTGCCCTCTTTCATATAAGCACAGTAACCCCCGGCCTTAGTCGACTCCCAGGTATTGCTTGCGTCAGCAAAATAACCTCGAATGATCTTCGAGATGCTGGAGTGTTGAGAAATTCATGGCCCGCGATGCTTTAATACCAAAAGAAAGACAAGCGGGTTTCAGGTTAATTAAAGCCGGGTTAGCGAAACCCAGTATTGATAATCAAACCGGCTTAAGGGCCTAAAACCACACATTTCTACTACAATCCTGCGCCATTTGGTTCCGTCAGGCCACACATCTGCCTGCTTCTGGCAGAACCAATAATATTTCCCCTGTTAATACCTTAAATGCAATACTCAGCTAATGAAGTCTTTAGTTCTGATAGCAATTCTGGGATGTCTGTCGCTGCATGCAGAGGCAGAAATTACTATTCATTTTCTGGGCACAGGCGGGCCTGAAATCACCAAAGACCGCCAGGGAGTGGCGACGCTGATTGAGGTGCCAGGCAATAAGTTCCTGTTCGACGCCGGCCGAGGGGTATTGCAGCGAATGGGCGAAAGCCGCATCAACTTACCTGCTGTCAAAAACGTATTCTTCACCCACCTGCACTCCGATCATATCGAGGGCTTGCCTTCACTTTGGATGACAAGTTGGTTCATTACCAAGAGAAATGCTCCTATGCACTTCTGGGGGCCACCCGGAACTCAAAAAATGATAGATGGATTGCATGCCTTCATGTCCCATGATGTAGTTGCGCGAGTCAATCCTGTTGTTAAACCATCTGGAATCAGGACCATGGTCACAGAAGTGACCAAAGGCATTGTATTTAAGGATGACAAGACCCGCATTACTGCCATTCCAGCTGAACACGGTGATGGTAACCCTGCACTTGGCTACTTGTTTGAACACCAGGGCCGTTCTATTCTATTGACCGGAGACTCTACCTATACGCCCACATTTGGCAAAATGGTTAAAAAGGTCGACATCACCATCTGCAATGTTTATGCGCCTTCCCTTGCGCTACTGGAGAACCTCGATGAGTTTGATGAGCCTATTCCAACCGTGGTTCGTGCCGTTTCAAAGAAATTAGCATCGCCTGAACAAGCAGCTCAGCTGTTCATTGAAACCGGGGCAAAAATTGGGGTGTTTACGCACAATATTTTCTACGATTCAACGCCAGAGGACATAAAAGAGCGCGTCAGGAAGGCCGGCTTCCGAGGACGGGTTCATATCGCCACCGACCGAGAATATGTAATCCTAGCCAGGGAGATCAGCGTCCACCAACCTGAGCCCGTGCCCGATGATCTCGAGATAAACTCTCTTAACTTCAAAGACGTGCTCAAAAACAATTGAGCCATTAAGGTCTAGCGACCCCGATCACTCATCTAAGGCAAGAAGGCCTCTACCCCGACTTTACTTTAATAGAGGATGATCCTCCGGCAGTTGCTTTGAGACCCAGATCGCCAGCTTATGAGCCATTGCTTTCTGCGATATATCAGATTTGGCAAGCGGCTGAATCAGCTTATCGTGAACCAGCAAACGGTAGACATATTCGATCTTCTCGTGAGCAGAATCGGTTGGTTCGAACTCAACAACACCGCGTTTTTCGGCATAAATCATGCCAAGGCGGAGCGCTTTTTTCAGCAAAGCAGGTTCATTGGCCAGCTTTTTGGTTTTTGCCATGACGTAAAGTCCTGTGCACAAGGTGAGTTGAATTAATCTAACTCCTTTATAACTTGTTCCAGGCAGGGACGCTACTGCCTTTACTACCGCCCTGCCATAACCACACCATTACCACATCAAAGATCGCATCGTTGGTAATTCCTCGGTGAAGACATAGTGAATACGCTGATGAGCGCCTTTTAGTATGTAAAGACAGACCTGGACCCTGGAGATAGTCGGCTCGCATGGACTATACCTGGCCAATGGTAGTGATCAGCAGCCGGATGCGTTTCCACGCTCTAAGAAGGTGAATACCGACCTGTTTATCAGCAATATTGCAGGACTGGACGAACCTAAACCTGTACAATAACTCCGGCAGCAGACAAGGAAGCAACATGGCTAACGAGATGGAATTTATTGAAGGGTTTTTCGCCAAGGCCCCGCATGCGAATGCACCCGATTTTGTTAAGGCAAAGGTCAATATCAAAAGAGAAGACCTGCTTCAATGGTTATCTGCACGGCAGGATGAATGGATTAACATCGATATTAAGGAAGCCCGCTCAGGCAAGTGGTACGCCTCAGTTGATAACTGGCAACCCAGTGAAGGCAACAACGCATCATTTGAGCAGACATCAGCGCCTGCCAGCCAACCACCAGGCTTTGATAATGTTCCACCTGATGATTACTCGGACGTTAATTCGACGGATGACGATATCCCGTTTTGATAACTAAAGTTATCAATGCAGTTAAGTCAGATTATTAACAAAAGTCAGTATATATTTGTTTTTGTGCGTTTTTATGTAAACAATGTCTCTTTTTTGGTTTTAAAATAGAAAACACGCCCCACCACCAAACCTGATTTGCTTTTACTCACTTGATACCCGGCTTTTCGATAAGCTCATGACCATCGAGGCCATGCTAGAACTGTTTAATAAACAAGCATAGCGACAGTTGACCGCAGCTTAATCGAATTAATGACTTAGCGTCGCAAGCAGGTTCTGGCAAACGCCCTGATATCATCCACTAACAGATCAGGTTGTTCTAGAGCGGCAAAATGGCCTCCGGCTGGCATCTGGGTCCAGCGTTGCAGATTAAACATCCTCTCAACATAGCTGCGTGGCGGCCAGATAGACATTTCTGCGGGGAATAATGCCGCTGCCGTTGGCACGATGATTTTCTGGAAGTCGCTTGGGAAAAAACGGCCACCCTCTATCCGCCGGCCATAATAAATCCATGCCGCCGTGTTAAAGGTTCCGGTCAAAATATAAACCATAATGTTGGCCAGCAACGTGTCTTTTGAATAAACACTTTCGATATCA
The DNA here is from genome assembly GCA_018666555.1 of Gammaproteobacteria bacterium. GTDB lineage: Bacteria > Pseudomonadota > Gammaproteobacteria > Pseudomonadales > Azotimanducaceae > UBA9926. Next base: position 10,083 of record JABIZD010000213.1, on the reverse strand, counting down.
TCGTCCTCAATATCCGACCAGGCATGGAATTTTTCCACTATCCAGGCAGCTATACCGACCGGGCTGTCCAGCATAGCAAAACTAAGACTCTGGGGTTTGGTCGCCTGCTGGGTCCGATATCCTTCTTGTAGAGTCTGTTCCCTGTCAAACTGAACCTGCCAGTTACGCTCTGCGGCAGTCTGAGGTCCATCAGCCAGGCGCATGGTGAGAATATTCAGGTGAATAGCCTGGCACGAACCCGCATGATCATAACCGAGCCAGTTGGCAATGGTGCCGCCCCAGTCGCCACCCTGGGCCAGATAACCGCTATAACCTAGCTGTTCGGTCATTAATGCATTGAAAATCGCGGCGATCCGCCTTGGGCCGATCGGCGCAGGAGGTGCTCCAGAAAAGCCAAACCCAGGTAGAGAAGGCGCCACCACATCAAAAGCATCCTCAATGCTCCCACCAAAACGTTCCGGGTGGGCCAATTTCTCTATAATTCCGAAAAACTCGATGACAGAACCGGGCCAACCATGACTGATCAGCAAAGGCTGGGGATTCGTACCACTGCCCTTTTCATGGATAAAATGAATATCGATACCATCAATTCGGGCTATAAAGTTGTCATAACGATTGATCTCAGCTTCATGCCTGCACCAGTCGAAATCGTCCACCCAATAATTGCAGAGCTCCTTCATATAGCCTGTATCGGCACCTAGATCCCAGCCGCTATTGTCGGGTAAAGTCTGCCAGGGATAACCCCGTACCCTGTCGTAAACCTGATTCAGGGTGCTCTCGGATACCGCTAGGTTAAATTCTCTAATCATTACCTGTTCGATCTGAGCTAGTTAACAGTTGTTCCTGCAGGAGAGCCTACATTGGTTCCCGGCTAAGTCTGGCTATCATAGCGACATTCGGTCAAATGCGAGCATGCCCGCAAATAGTCAGTGCGCATAAAGGATTAGCCGTGGTAAACACCATAAAGCTACATCTCTTCTCTCCACGGGCCCTAACCAGACGTCGTTTATGCGGCCAGGGAGCCAGCCCAAGACTAGTACCCACCACATCTGCTGACCAGACCAAAACTGCAGCACATAAAGCCACTCAACTGACCTGCCGACAGTGTAGGATGTTCATTACCATAGCTTACCGGGTAAATTCATGACCACACCCTTTATCGTTATTGTCCGCTTTCAGACGACGGCGCAGAACCAGGCCACAGTGTTGCAGCAGATAGACAGTTATGTCGATAAATTTCTCCGCCATTTCAGTGGCTTCCTGGGTAGTACGCTACACAGTAACACTGATGGCAGCGACATCGTGCACTATGCGAGCTGGCAGCAGGAAGCAGACTTCAGGGCATTCGCGGAGGCAGCCGTCGACCATCCCGACCTTCCCATTCTGCGCTCGTATCAGCCTATGGCGGCGTTCTACCAGATTTCACACCAGTATAAGCCTGCATCCGCCAGCCGAGCATAGCAGCAGGCCTGGAACATTGCGGATAGACCGCTTTTGCCACTGGCTATCAGGCTAGCAGGCGATCAATCCAGGGTTTGAGGCCTGGCTTGGCTTCCAGCCCAAAACCCGGTGCCTCGATAGCCCTCGCCCTGCCCTGACCATCGAGACAACCACTGGCATAGCCGCCAAAAGGCTGAAATACGCCGGGATAAGCTTCACAACCGCCTAGTCCCAGACCGAGGACTACATGCAGATTAATCATGTGGCCGCCATGAGGATAGACAAAGCTTCTGCTGTGGCCAGCCGTCTCTATCACGCCCAGCATGCGGGCAAACTCGGTGAGGCCATAACTAAGTCCAGGATCCATCTGGAAAATATCCTTATCGGTTCGCATGCCGCCGTAGCGAACCAGGTTCAGGGTGTCGACGGTCGAAAAAAGGTTCTCACCGGTTGCAATCGGGCCCACATAAGCCTTGCTGATATGCCGATTTAATTCAAAATCGAGAGGATCACCAGGCTCCTCAAACCATCTCAGTTCATACTCAGCGAGCTCTCGGGCGTAGTTTTGTGCCGTTTCCAGATCAAAGCGCCCGTTAGCATCCACAGCGATCCTGTGACTACTGCCGGCAATCTTGATTGCAGCCTCCAGGCGTTTGATATCCTCGCTTAGGCTGGCTCCCCCTATCTTGATTTTAAAATCCTGGAATCCAAGATCCTGGTACCCCTTAAGCTCGTCAACCAGACCGTTGAGCCTTTTTTGCGGATGGTAATATCCTCCTGCGGCATAAACAGGGACAGTTTCTCCAACTGTATTATTTCCATAGGACGCAGCTATCTGCCGGTAAGCCGGTTCACCAGCCAGTTTTGAATTCAGGTCCCAGAACGCCAGCTCCAGGCCACCTACGGCAGCAGCTCTATCGCCATGACCACCGGGCTTTTCATTAGCCATTACTAAAGCCAGTACCTTTGCAGGGTCAAAGCCGCTGGAATCAGTCTTCAACAGGGTCTCAGCTGGTGCAGCCATGAGCCGGGGGAAGAAACGCTCTCGCAACAGTCCACCCTGGGCAAACCGACCAATTGAGTTAAAGGCAATTCCGGATACAGGCTGACCATTACGAACCACATCAGTAATAACGGCGATAAGCGACACGCTGTGGCTGGAAAAATTTACCAGGGCATTGCTGATGTTGCCCTGCAGAGGCACGGTACATTCCCTGAGTTCAACAATTTTCATAGTCGAGATCGCTGGTCTAAGGTTAATCGGGTCGCCTGTTCTGCTACCACTTTACATTGCAACCTTAACTCTACCGACCAGTGGCGGTGGCGCAACCCAAGCAATAACTTCATTCCCGGAATTATAGCGAGTCCGTCAATTTCCGCATATCAGAGCCCAACTGGCTTAACTGCTGACGAAGAATGAAACGATCCCAGCCAAGGCAGAAATGCCTGACACCGAGATCCATATAGCGTTTAGCTTGCTCAACAGCCCCGATTTCGATTCTCGGATGGATGCCATACTCCAGGGATTTTGCTATGACCTTCTCCTCATAGACCCGTATCTCTGGTGATCTTTGTAAGCCCGGGTCACCCATAGAAAAACTGAAATCAGCTGGGCCCCACTGCGTCATATCAACCCCTTTTGCCTGAGCCCGCTCAAGTATGGAGTCCAGGTCATCCACTGCGACGGCCTTCTCTAACATAATACAGAACACAACGGATTGAAGATCTTCAAGATAGGCCTGGGTATCGTAACTGGAAAGCGCCGGCCGACGTAATTTTACGCCCATAAAACCCTTCTCTTCGGGTGTATCGGAGCGAATGATCCGGTGGGCAATATCAACATCCTCCGCTGTTCGTATATCAGTGAACAGAACCGCTTTAAAGCCGGCACCGAGCGCGGCCTGGGAAACAAAACCCTGGTTCTCCTGATCCGGTTTGATCATCAGTGGTAGATTGCCACATTGACCAGCTCTGGCCAGGTTATAGAGCAGCGGCAGATCAAATGCCGAATATTCCGCCGTGAACTCACCATAATCAAAACAACCTGTATCACCTATAAGCTCAGGAATATCCGGGTCAGTGAACATGAAATGTGTTCCCAGGGTGGGTTTATCCTCATCCAGAAGCTTCCTAAAGCTATTGTTCAGGACCATGTAGATTCCCTCCTCTCATTATTATGCCTGTTGCCGTATGGCGATTAAGGTATGCCTGTTGCCGTATGGCGATTAAGGTATGCCTGTTAACGTTTCGTGTCCAGCAGCAACTGTATTACCGCTTCTCGGTAATGGTTTGGTTGCAGTCTATGCTCGATACAGTCTATTGTTTCTAAGCTTTTGTTTCTAAGCTTTTGTTTCTGGCCTTTTGTTTCTGGCCTTTGTAGTCTTTCTAGCCAGAGGAGCCTGAGTTTGCTACCCCAGCACGGTGGGAAACAAGTCCCCATGCAAGCGTTGACCCTGCTTCTGTCCATGATCCGGAGGCAGAGGCATGGTATGGGGCCTGGGATCATAAACAACGTCATTTCCCACCCAGCGGCTAGCCAGCGCTCGCCTATTAGTTAGCGTCGAGTGATTACCGCCAGAACCATGCACCACCAGAGGATGAAAAATCAATATATCACCTGGCTCCATATCCCATCCTAAAAGGTCATAATCGTCCCTGTTAGCCTCAATGTCAGGAACATCCTCAAGTTCAGGGTTTACCATGAACTCAGCGTAATCAGGTGTTATTGCCTTAAACCGATTGGCCCAGCGATGCGATCCGCGGATATATTCCAAACCACTGGATGCCCTGTTTACTGGATCGATGGGTATCCAGATGCTAATAATCTCCTGGCCTTTGATCGGCCAGAAGGTGAGGTCATGGTGCCAGGGTGTGGGCACCTGCGCGCCTGCCTCTTTAACAAACAGCTGATCATACCAGTGCTTGACCAGGGTTGAATTCATGGCCTGTTGCGCCAGATGTGCCAATGGTGACTCAAATAGGACCTCCGCAAACTCTCTGTACTTTCGCCACATAAACAGATCACCGGTAAAGCCCTTCTCCGGCATGGACAGAATATTGGCAATCACACCTGGGCTGGCCTTAATGCGTTCGACTCCGTTTTCGATCGTCTCTAGCCATTTGTTATCCAACATTGACCTGACGCAGACAACACCATCATCAATCAGGGCCTGACGTTCAGCCTCTGTGAGATTGCGAGGCGGTCGTTGGGGAGGCAAGTTTGGCTTCATGTGCGGTAATTAATACTCTTAATGGCAAATAACCTGCCTAGCGTAAAGGCTTTACGGCATGATGTCGACCGTACACCGCAGCCTGGTGAAGTTCAGTGGAATCGGCTCAGGCGGACCTGATTCAACCTTACGGAGCCCTGCTACGAGGCACCGAATATGCTGCTTCCATGACCCTTTCTGACCCTTGGCAAAGCACGTCAGGAAGAAAAACACGACAATAAAAATACAGAATATAGAAATAAATTATATAACTAACAGTTAGTTACAGGACAAATGAGAACAAATAATTAGAGCGGAATTAAAACAGGAAGCAAAGTTGTTATGAGCGCGGTATTGCCGGCTCCGGTAATCAGGCAAAACCGCTTTATATTCAAGGGAAGCGTTTTGTCCAGGAAGGCTCCTCGCAGACGTCGTACTGACAACTCACCTTGCTCTGTTTACCATCGGCCCAGATATATCGTCCCTCGCCATGCCTCAAATTATTACTGAATGCTCCCTGATAGCGATCACCGGCACTTTCCACATGACTTCCACCGTAGCTTAGAATCCCCTCTCCAGTGCGGACACCCTTGACCCATTGACCACGATACACATCGCCATTGGCAAAGAACATGGCACCCTCCCCATGGGGTTTGTTTTCTTCGAGAGGGCCCACATAGCGATCGCCAATGACATAGTCGAGCTCGACAGCACCCGAGAGCCTATCGCGCACCCAAAAGCCACTGTATGTATCACCATTAGCAAACCTGTACTTACCCTGCCCCATCTTTCGACCTTCACGAAAGTAGCCGGAGTATACATCTCCGTTAGGGTAGACTATTTCTCCCTCTCCATCTGGCAAGCCCTCTTTAAGCGTCCCGGTAAATTGCTCGCCCTGTTCAAGTTCAACCGTGCCTTTACAGCCGAAATCAACCAATGGATTACATGGACCGATCAATTCAGGTTCTGGCTCCAAGATTGCCTGAGGTAGATCTTCAGCCAGCGATACAGAGTTCATCCAAAGTAGCCCGCACGCCACTATCGCCGCAACCCAGGAACTGAATCTATCTCGCATCATATAACGCCCCGGTTGAATTGCTGCCTACTGAACCGACATTATGCGCCCATCTACGATAATTTGAAAATCATGTACTCATCTATCACAATCTGAATACGATAATTTGAAAATCGGCGCTGCAACCTAGGTTTGACCCAACCCAGAGGAATCGAAACTTAATGGCCAATTCTAAAAACTCTGTTATGGTCAAAGTCGGTCGCTTTGCAGCAGTAGCATGAATGCAGTTATCCCAATATTCAGGATCTTTGACGAAGCCAAAATGAGGGAGTTCTACCTTGATTACCTCGGCTTCAGTGTATTATTTGAACATCGCTTTGACGGTAGCCTTCCTCTTTATGTAGGTGTTCAATTGGCTCAATGTGAACTGCATCTTTCAGAACATCACGGCGATGCCACGCCCGGTTCGGCTGCCCGATTTGCAATAACGGATATTACCGGCTACCAGCAAGGCTTAACGGCTAAAAACTATCGTTATTATCGCCCTGCTTTGGAAAAACAACCCTGGGGTATGGACATGACCATCCTTGATCCATTCGGGAACCGCCTGATTTTCAGTGAATCAAACTAAAGACCCTGCAGAAACTGATCAAGGGCGGCATTAGTTTCTGCGGGTGCTTCCTGCTGAACCCAGTGACCAGCCGCCTCAATAATAGTGGTTCCCCTGTAATCAGAGCAGCCAGCGGCAGCGTTTTCATAAAGGTCGATACCAGGGATAAAATTTCGGACCGCATCTCTTTCACCGGCAATCAGGCAGCTGGGTTGCTCCAGCTTCTTGCCGCGGTGATCCACTAATTGCTTTGTATCGAGTTGCTGCGCCCGATATCGATTAAACGGTCCACGAAAGCCCGAATTTCCAAATGCCTCGGCATAAACGCCTAGATCTGCTTCACTCAACCAGGCCGGAAAGGGCTGCGGATCAAGCAGATCATCGAGCAATGCAGCGTCTGCAGGTCGCTGCTTCAACCAATCATCAAGCGGCGCATCGCCTGAAAGCGAAAAGTAAACCTTTCGCAGCGCCGACTGAATATCGGCCTCGAAAGCCGCTTCAGCAACATCTGTTGCCTGGAAATACAACTGGTAAAAGAACCGACCCGCATAAATCTGCTGAAACAGATCCAACGTAGACTGTTCCCCCGATGGCATGTACGGCACGCTAAGGCCGGCTACAGCAGAAAATAGCGCCGGATAACGGAGCGCACTCTGATAAACAATAGGCGCCCCCCAATCATGCCCAAACAATATCACCGATTGGTCTGACAGGTGTTGCGCAACAGCCTGCACATCCGAGCTCAACTCAGACAAAGTATAGGCGTCGACATCAGCCGGTCGACTACTGCCACCATATCCACGCACATTCATGGCCGCAACGGTGTAGCCCTGGTCTGCAAAATAAGCCATCTGATGCCGCCAGGAGTACCACAGCTCGGGCCAGCCATGCACGCATAAAATCACCGGGCCACTACCCATCAACTTAACCTCAAGACGGTTTTCGCCGTTCTCAACCCAGATTGTCTCCATGATGCTCCCCTGTTGTTTAATTTCTCCGGCAGGTATAACGCTGCTGGTATTTCTATAACAACTTAACACGCTCAGTACTCCCCTGTTAACTTGCCTCCAGCAGAAAACCAGCACGGCTCTCGAAAAATAAAATACATCTGTCTAGCCTACACATCAGCGTGATTAACGGCCGGACCATTGCTTCGACTCAACTCTATATGCACGGTTTTGAATGGCTGCATTAGATAAACCTTGTTGGTGACCTGCCACTCAATTGACCGAACCATTTGTAAATATCCCCACGGCCATGCAGGCAAAAGAGTCATCAGAGGTAAAAGAGACAAAGAAGTCGAAAAAGTAACGAAGGCAAAGGAGAAGTTGCAGGAACTGGAGCAAAAGATGTTAAGTGGCCATCGCTGACGCAGTCGACGGCCCTAGGGACACTTTAGACAGCAAATCCCGACAAGTCCGGCAGGTCTGTTGCCGCCTAACAGCCGGCCCAGCCAGGCATTAACAGGGCCTTCAGTCTTTATTCTTCATCCCCGAATACAGGTCCGGCCATGCCAGTCTGAGGTATTGGTACATGGATAACAGGGTTAGGCCCGCAGCAGCATACAGCAGTATATAACCGAGGATCACCGTTAGGGCATGACGGTCTGGACCGCTGGCTAATAATACGATGATCGCAATCATCTGAAAAACTGTTTTGATTTTGCCAAGAAAAGACACGGCAACACCGCGTTTCTCACTATACCGCGCCATCCATTCGCGTAGTGCAGACACCACAATTTCCCGACAGACAATAACCAGTGCAGGAATCGCGAGGATAGCACTGGCATGTACTTCGACCAGCAATACCAGTGCTACGGCAACAATCAATTTATCTGCCACCGGATCTAGAAAAGCACCAAACGCGGTCATCTGCCCCATGCTACGAGCAAGATAACCATCCAGCCAGTCGGTAAGGCTGGCCAAGGTAAAAACCGCTGCTGAAGCAAGATAGCGGCTCTCCAGGGGCAACAGATAAAAGCTTATAACCAACACAGGAATCAGCAAAATTCTAAAGCTAGTAATAATATTAGGTAAACTGATGGCTAATTTCATAAATAATGATCATTTTGACCTGACCCCAGTTTAACTGTTGTGCAGGGTTGTATAAATATGTTCCGCTAATTTTAGGCTAATTCCTTCAACTCGGGCAATCTCAGCCGTTGATGCACTCAGCACCTGCTTTACACTGCCAAAGTACCTTATCAGATTTCTTTTTCGGGTGGGACCAATTCCCTGAATTCCATCCAGTTGTGATTCGGTTCTCTTCTTACCACGACGTTGCCGATGGCCGGTAATAGCAAATCGATGGCTCTCATCCCTGATATGTTGAATCAGATGTAATCCAGCATTGTCAGGTGGAAGTTCCAACTCGGGTTTGCCCGGGACGATCAGGCTCTCCAGACCAGCCTTACGACTTGGGCCCTTGGCGACGCCAATGATCAAGACTCCTTCAACCTGCAATTCTTCTAGTACTGTTCTGGCCTGGGTGACCTGGCCCTTACCACCGTCAATAAACAACACATCGGGGAGATGACCTTCACCCTTCTGGAGCCGCGTATAACGTCGCCTGAGGGCCTGCTCCATGGCAGCATAATCATCGCCAGCAGTAACATCCTTGATATTAAACAAGCGATAATCGGCTTTCCTGGGCCCAGCCTGGTCAAACACTACGCAGGAGGCAACGGTGGCTTCGCCCTGAGTGTGGCTTATATCAAAGCATTCTAGACGATCTGGCATCTGATCCAGTCCGAGAGCTTCCTGCAATGCCTGGAATCGTCGGTTCAGGTTGTCTCGCTGAGCCAGATGACTACCTAACGCCTGCTTGGCACTGTTACCGGCTATACCAAGCCAACGGGAACGAGTCCCTCGGACGTTATCACTGATTCGAACCTTGGTTCCCCGAGCCTGCCGCAGGGCACTCTCCAGCAATGTTTTATCATCAAGCTGCGCATTAACGACGACTTCGCTAGGGATATCCCTACCGGCCGTGCCAGACAGATAGAACTGGGAAAGAAATGCCGAAAGAATACCAGCCGGCTGCTCATCGAGACGATTACTGGGAAAGAAGTTTTTGTTTCCGAGCATACGCCCGCCGCGGATGAACATGACAAGGACGCACAGGCCTGCAGCAGCCTTTTCGGCAAAAATAACATCAATATTACCGCCGGCAGCGACAACATGCTGTTGCTCCTGGATTTTACGAAGGTGTAAAATCTGATCTCTGTGAATAGCCGCCCGCTCATAATCAAGACCTGCTGCGGCCTGGTCCATCCTTTCTGAGTATTGTTCAAGCACCTCATGGCTTTTACCTTCGAGGAATTTAACCGCATTAGACACATCTACCTCATAGTCTTCCTCAGATATAAGCTCACAGCAGGGACCCGAGCAGCGCTTGATCTGATATTGCAGGCAGGGCCTGGAACGATTCCTGAAAAAGCTGTCCTCACAAGAGCGAACTCTAAAAGCCTTCTGCAGTACATTGATGCTATCCCTGACAGAATATGCACTAGGGAAAGGGCCGAAAAACCGGCCTGTTTTCTTGCGCGCACCTCGATGAAAAGCTAACCGTGGATAAGTATCCTGGGTCGAGAGATAAATATATGGGTAGGACTTATCATCCTTAAAGAGGATATTGTAGAGCGGCCGCCACTCTTTGATCTGGGTCTGTTCCAGCAGAAGCGCCTCTGTCTCGCTATCGGTCACAGTTACATTGACATCAGCGACTCGAGCCACCAATGCCATGGTCTTCGCATCCAGTGAGGTTTTGCGAAAATAGCTGCCAACGCGATTTTTGAGGTTCTTGGCCTT
>JABIZD010000211.1 GCA_018666555.1 Gammaproteobacteria bacterium | reverse complement strand
TACTCGCGATTCGTTGAGTTACAAACAAAAGGGAGTGAAAACTAATGTCTTTTGATGTTGAACATGAAACCGCCTCAAAATCCAGGCAACTGCAGATAGTAGGCCTTGGCGTTATATTCTCGTGCCTCTGCCTTAGTGGCCTATTTGGTTGGGGTATTTATCTGGATTTAAATAAGCAGCCGTGCGAGTGCAGTTGTGATAAGTAGTGGGTTAGTTAGCTGCATGAACGACGCAGCAAAGGAAGAAATATGGATTTTGGTGTACAGGTTAATGTTTACAGGACGACGTGGCAGGACATTGCTGCATCGGTGCTGGCCATGGATTCGACTGACTGGGATAGTGTTTGGTTTGCCGATCATTATATACCGCCCGGGGCTACTTCAGAGCAGGAAGCCCTGCCTGCGTTTGAGGGGTTAGCTGCTATCTCAGCGGTCGCTGGGATGACCCGGAAATTGCGTCTGGGTAATCTGGTGCTGGGCAATACCTACCGTAATCCCGCCCATGTAGCCAAGATTGCAGGTACGATTGATACTTTGAGTGACGGTCGCTTTACCCTGGCATTAGGGGCAGGTTGGTATCAACGAGAACATGCCGCTTATGGCTGGGATTTCCCAACCATGAAGGAACGCCAGGATCGCTTCGAAGAGGCCTGTCAACTGGTTCGCCGGCTGATTCATGATCAAGGCCCGGTTGATCATGATGGTGACTTTTATACCCTGGAACGAGCCCGGTTGTCACCAGGCTCCTACCAAAGCCCGATTCCCATTATGATCGGTGGTACCGGCGAAAAGCGAACCCTGCGGACGCTGGCCCGGTATGGAGATATTATGAACCTTGACGGCTGGTCTGGTGGGGGTATGGAGCTGGCGCATTTCAAGCATAAAGAGGCGGTTCTTGAACGTCACTGTGAAGCCTGTGGCAGAGACCCGGCGGAGATCAGAAAAACGCTCTTGATACCTTGTTACCTTACTGATGATAAGGCGCTCATCGATCGTGTCGTCAAAGCTTTAGGTCCAGGTACGGTGGCAGGGTCAAAACAGTATATTATTGATCGTATTGGCGAATTCGCTGAAGCTGGGGTGGCTGAGGTGATGTTCGGCGGATTACCCTCTGGTGATACCGCATTATTACAGGCCTTTGAACAGGACATTGTAGCCGCGTTCCGATAAGGCAGATTGGTTAAATGAGCCCACGGGAGGCAGGTACACCCATGCAGGTCGCTGAAAACTGGTATGCGCAAACGTCATTGGCAGATGGGGTTACCCTTATTCGGGAACAGCATGTGAGTCCTGATGTCGGTTGCAATATATGGCATATTAAGGGGCGCCAGCAGGATCTTCTGATTGACAGTGGCTTGGGCGTTGTTTCCTTGCGCGACAACATAGCACTATTGAGTCAGCGGCCTGTACTGGCGCTGGCCTCACACACCCACTTTGATCATGTCGGTTGTCACCATGAATTCGAGAATCGGCTATGTCACCCGGCTGAAAGTGCTGTATTGGCCGCTCCGGATGGGTTCAATACGGTTTGGTCTGAGTTCCGCGCTAGTGTTCCGACAGACGATATGCTGCAAGCGCTACCCTATAGCGGGTTCGACCTTGATACCTACCGAGTGCAGCCCGCGGCGCCGACCCAGTTGATTAACGAAGGAGATGAAATTGACCTGGGCGATCGCTTGTTCAGGGTTTTTCATATGCCAGGTCACTCGCCAGGATCGGTATGTCTGTATGAAGACGCAAGCAAGACAATTTTTGTTGGCGATGTCCTTTATGACGGCGAACTCCTCGATGCCCTCTACCATTCGGATGTCAGTGCTTACCAGGAGACGTTGGCTCGTTTGCGGGAAATTCCCGCTGAAGTATTTCACTGTGGTCATTACGCCAGTTTTGGCCGGCAGCGGATGAATGAATTGATAGATGCCTACCAGGCATCGAAATTAGCAAAATAAATGACTTAATGTATAGGCATCATTTTCGGGTTATGGCCTGCCGAGAATGGGCACAATTTCTGTGTTTTGGTTCAGTTCAATAACTTTATTAACTTAGCGCATGGCTAAACTTGGTCCAGTAGGTTAGTTGCCAAGGTAGTAAAGGGAGTAAAGGTAGTAAAGGGAGTAAAGGGAGTAAAGGGAGAGATGCCTGGCCTGTTTTGCTAAGAAGAACGAAACGGTTCGATGCGGCTGGTGGTGTGGTTCTATTTTTTAGCCCAGAGCACCTGTGCGGGCTCCTCAAGGCACGGGTTCATTTGCTGAGGTAATAGAACAGCGTGCTTCTGCAGTGGTCTGTTGGCAGATTGCAATGAAACTGGGTCAGTTTGACGATGCGAGTTGTTTGCGAAGTTTCTCAGTGTCGGTTATCAGTTTCTGCATTAGCTCAGCGGCACTTAAGGGTTGAATCAAACCTACTCCCTGACCTGACCACATGGCCATGAAATCTGGATTGTCGGTCTCTGCTGCTTGTTTACGTAAGGCACCTGAAATTGCGTACTGCAGG
>JABIZD010000210.1 GCA_018666555.1 Gammaproteobacteria bacterium | reverse complement strand
GCCGGAATAGCTCAGTTGGTAGAGCAGTTGCTTCGTAAGCAATTGGTCGGAGGTTCAAGTCCTCTTTCCGGCACCATTCTCGCTACTATGTGTCCGTTGTCAAACAAATGGGACAGATGAGCATCCTGAGTAATACAAAAACCAGATAATATGCAGGGTAGGGTGGAAGTGATCAACTTGCCATTAATTAGACTTCAGGGCAGTTAATCTGTTTCCGCAACTTGTTCAGGCCAGAGCCAACCACCCACAAAACAGATCAAATAGTTGGCAGTAAGGCCCCAGACGCCAGCACTGATTCCTAATGGCGACCTTGCTGCTGTATCCCAGGTTCCCAGCATGGCACCAACCCACAATACCAAGGTGATGCTGGTTCCGGCGACAACGCCGCAAAGGATGCTGGTGCCGGATAGGCGTCGCCAGAAAAGCCCGAGAATAAAGACCGGTGATATCTGTACGAGAAATTCCAATTTGAGTTTGATGAGTAACCAGAGAGAACTCTCTGTCTGTTGCGATACCCACGTCATCAGGACAAGAAACAGAATAAGCACCCAGCCAAACAGCTTGCCCTTCCAGAGCAATTCCTGCTGACTGGCGTGCGGATTAATATAAACGGCGTAGATATCTTTAATGACCATGCTCTGGATAGACAATAATGCCGAGTCTGTTGTTGACATAATCGCCGCGACGAGGGCGACGAAAACCATAATCACCAGCCATCGGATGAAATTGTTTTCGTTGATGATATCGAGCAACATGAGCAAAGAAACCTGGTCACTGGCAAACGGTGTGAGATCTTTGAACTGGCTAATGGCTATATAGCCGAGGATAAATGCCAGGGCGGTGGTGATGAAGGGCATGAATGCCAGACCAGCAAGCGAGACACGCAGGGTTTTAAGTGAACGTGCAGAGAAAAAACGCTGGATGGCGTGAGGGTACACTGAAGCACCGAACATGAGTAACACCAGAGTGCTGAACCAGGTGCGAATGCCTCCCCAGCCAGGTACCTCGAGTTTTTCCATCTGCTCCTTATCGGCTGCGATTAGCTCCGTCGCGGCAGGAATGCCGCCGTTGACGGTTAACACAATGTAAAGGATGGTCGCGAAACCGGTAAACAGCAAGACACCCTGGATGGCGTCTGTCCACGCAACCGATCGCATACCACCCAGGGTTTCGTAGGTGAGCATAACTACCACCAGAACAACAACGCCGGCCATGAAATTGATGCGCCCTCCAGACAATCCCTCGACGGCATGCCCCATGGCGACCAGTTGCTCAAGCATATAGTTAGCAAGCCCCCAGCAAAGCAGCAAGACGCAAATGATGCGTAACCAATGCGAGCCGAATCGATGGAAGATATAGTCAGCCGGGGTGATGTATCCGAATTTTCTTGATAATCGAAACAGGCGTGGCCCATAGATCGATATCGCTGTAATGGTCAGCACCATAAACATAATACTGACTACATAGGTGCCACCCTGGCGATAGGCTCGACCGGCGAACCCAAGCATAGTATTACCGCTGTACTGGGTTGCAAATAACGTGAGGAATAGAACAAAGACTCCAAAACTCGATCCGCCCAGATAGAAATCCCGAAGGGTGTTTTCTTTTCGGCTGATTTTGCCCGCCCAGCCAATTCCAATCATGATAAACAGATAGATCACTAGCAAGATGATAGGCGCTATGCCAAGTTGGTATGCAGTATCGCTCAAGGCAGTTATATTCCTTTGGTTCTAGTCAGGATCGTCGTCACTCCAGAAAAGGAGAATGCCAAGAGCGGTCAGAATGGCTACGCCAAGCGAGCAGAAGATACTGGTCCAGATCCAAGTTGGGAAGCCTGCGACGATACTGCCCATTTGCCCTGTGTCCCGATACCAGGGCACGCTACCGACAATCAGTATAATGAGGACTGGCGCGTACCAGCGCTGCGTTGCAGGTTCCTTCGATGGCGCGACGGCCTTCCAGAAGCCCTGCATATCCCGCTCCCCGTCATAGTCTGGTAGCGGGTGATCGTTTGTTTGCTTATCTCTCATTTCCTACTCCGGGCAGCGGCAAGCGGTCGATCTCGACACCTGTGTTGTTGAAGTAAAGGCACTTTGTGATTGAGCTCCAGAAAATGAAAGAGTACAAATACTAGCAATAGGTAAACTCTAGTCTAAGCTAAAACCAGTATTCTGATCTTAGCTGACTTGCTGCTCGCAGAATGCCAGCTTGTTTGCATTGTTGACCCTGGCTGCAATCTAATTGCTTGGTTTTACGGCCTTTATTATGAACCGGCTGGTCTGACCGCGCAGGCCTGCAGAAAATACGCTTTGATCCAGCGTATCGGCTGAATTACGCAGCATCTCGGAGGTCGCTGCGATCTCGAATCCCGCTGCCTCAAGGATTGCAAACACTTGCCGACTTTGACCACGATGCAGCTTGCTATTGTCGTTATCGGCACTGCCCTCGTGATCGATTACCCCGAGTACGCCACCGGGTTTGAGTAATACCAGCACAGCTTTGGCAAAAGCAGTCGCTGCTGCTTCGCTGGAAGAGATGTCATGAAAATTAAGCGCAGTGAGAGCAAAATCAATACTACCGGGTTCTAGCCCCAAATCAGGAAACGCGTTATTGATCCTGGAAACATTAGCGAGACGGTCATTGGCGAGTCTCTTGCTCAGGGCTTTACCGTTAGCGCCATCTCGAAACTCAAGTATCCTTTTTGGGTTCTGTGCATAGACCTTCCCAGTTGCGCCAACGGCGAGAGACAAAACCTCTGTATAGTAGCCACCCGCTGCCCAGATATCGATGCCTGTCATACCTTTTGATACACCTAAAAAGGCAAGTACTTGGGCTGGTTTACGGCCAGCGTCGCGTGCTTTGTCTGCGGTTGCGCGGGCATCATTTTTTAATGCTTTTTGAAGATCTCCCACAGGTTCAGCAGATACAGAAAATGAAAGCATTAGGCCTAGAAAGAAACAATAGAGAGTGGCTTTAGTACGCATGAAAGACTCCTGGTAAGGTAAGGTAAGGTAAATTAAATGCAAGCTCCTAGTAAACATGGGATTGCACTATGGTGCAACTCGTTGTTAGCTCGGATGCAGTCAAGGCAAGTACAGTTTTGAGCGGCTGGCCGGTAATTATTCGCAGACAAAGGAGCATTTTTGGGATACAGGTAGCAGCGCACTATTTGTAAAGCCAAGGGTAACTCCCACCCATTCCGGTTTACTGACCGTACAGGCTATAACTGATGGCCAGGCCGCCGACAACAAAGCAGTAATAGGAGAAATACCTTAGCTGGGCATTTTGTACCAGTTTGATCATCCACTGGCAGGCTAGTAGACCGGTTATAAATGCAGTCACAAACCCTGCACCGAGCACCATTAAATTTTCGTCGTACAGATGTAAACCGTCATCGAGGATGTCTTTGGCAACCTTGCCGAGAATTAACGGTACCACCATCAGGAAAGAGAAACTGGCGGCCTTAGTGCGATCAATTCCAAGTAATACGGAGGTAGCAATGGTGGCTCCGGAGCGGGAGATGCCTGGTAGGATGGCAATGGCCTGTGCGATACCGACAATAATGGCATGGCTATAGCTGACCTCTTTATCCGTATGTCTGGCTTGGTCGGCTATAAATAATAGGGCGCCAGTCAACCATAGCATTGCGCCGACCAGAAGTATCTGCCGGTCAAAAAGTGTTTCCATTTCGTCACTGAAGAGGAAACCGATGGCAGCGGCGGGCACCATGCTGATCACGATTTTTATCGAAAACTGCAGTTCATCGTTATTACTGAATTGGAAAATACCTCTGATTATCCGGCTAACTTCGGCTCTGAAAATGACCAGCGTGCTTAGTGCTGTCGCCAGGTGTAGGACGATGGTAAACATCATGCTTTCCTGGGGCAGGCTGGTATCTCCGAGTAAAGCTTTGGCTAACTCGAGATGACCGCTGCTGCTGACGGGTAGAAATTCAGTCAGACCCTGGATAATGCCCAGAATAATAGCTTCGATAAATGACAAGGACTTGCTCCGCTAAAAGGTAGGTCGCTATGCGCGAGTGATATGCAGAATAGGAAGAATCTACCCGGTTTTCAAGTTTGCCATGGCATGACGGTAAAAATGATTTGTGCGGTCGGATGAGCAGGAGAGTTTTATCTTGCAGGTTGTCAAGCCAGATCAGGGCCAGTGGGTACAATAGTAAACCGATCGGAGTACGATCTAGGCTCTGCATTAGGCTGGCTGGCTTTGTTTACAATAAAGGCCGTGGGTGTAATGATTGGCCGATTAGATGACAATATATGCGAGTTCTTTGTGCTGGATAGCTCGTTGCAGGCAAGTGAGGTTTACTATGAGTGACGATAAAATCATCCATTTTGATGATGCTAAGCAACCTCATGTTTTTTCCAGGAAAGAGGAGAAGGTAAAAAGCATGCGTAAAGCCTTCAAAGCCGCCAGAGAAAACAGCAAACCAAGCAGCGGTACTACTCGAGGCAAGAAGAAAAAGCGCTGAACGAGTTAAGTCAAAAAATCAGCCTCCTTGGGTTGCCAGCATTGTGTTCCAAGTATTGTTTAGATGTTTTAAACCTGTGATCACATTTTCGTCGATTTAGTTAAATACCCTGAGCTATCCTAATTCTGCTTTAAGCACCAGGGTTTTAATTAGAGCCGGTAGTAGTGAGTTTAACTTGGAAGGTTTTCATTGGATTATCCCTGGCTACCTCAGTAGGAGAATTCAGTTTCTGATCGAAAATCGCTTGCTTGGTTAGGCAGGGGGAAAGACTGTCGTCAATGGTTAAAAAGGTGATAACCTGATTTTCTCAGGTCTAAAAACGGAGTAGGTATATGACAACGATCGATAAGCTATTTGGAATGCAGGGTAAAACTGCGCTCATCACGGGGGCATCATCAGGGCTAGGCGCTTTCTTTGCTCGAGTGTTGGCTGATGCGGGCGCCACGGTTGTCATAACTGCTCGGCGTGAAGACAAACTGGAAGCGCTCGCTGAGGAAATCAATGGATCTGGTGGGACGGCTATCGCAATGGCTTGTGATGTTGATGATGCAGCAAATGTGGCCGAAGTATTTGACCGGGCATGGTCAGAATGTGGTCGCCTGGATGTCGTGGTTAATAATGCCGGTATCGTCGGGGATGGCGGGTTTGTGCCTGAAAAACTACCTAACGAGATATTTGAAGCAACCCTTAAGACTAATCTGGTCGGAGTCTGGTATTGCTGTAAGGAAGCGGGCCAGAGAATGCTCACGGATGGTAAAGGGGGGTCGATTATCAATATCACATCGATCCTGGGGATAGGGGGTAGTTGTGATACTCCGGCGGCTTATCAGACGTCAAAAGCAGGCGTGATTAACTTAACACGAAACCTTGCGTGTAGCTGGGCAGATAGAAAAGTCCGAGTTAATGCGATTGCGCCGGCGTATTTCCCGAGTGAAATGACCGGTCCATACTGGGAGGTCGATGGCTACACTGAATATGTAGAGGGTGCAACGCCGATGGGGCGTATAGGTGAGCTGGAGGAATTAGCAGGGCCGTTATTATTGCTAGCATCGGATGCCAGTAGTTACATGACCGGCATGACCATGCCAGTAGATGGGGGTTATAGCAACGCTATAGGTCAGGTACGTTGGACCGATAACATTTACCAGGGCTTAAGGGCCGTTATTCCGGATGATGGTTCGATACCGATTGGTTATGAATGATTTACGGTGGCTTTCCAGTGAGGCTTTGAAGGTGATTTTAAACAGTATTGAACGATCCCAGGTTGATTGTATGGCCAGGAATTGTGCAGATGTTTTACTGAGCCGGTCTGGCTGAATTGGCAAGTTGGGCATGGGTATTCAGTGCTGCATGCCAGGTGCTGAGTGTAACAATGCCGACGCTTTGTTCAGCCAGAAAACGCGGTTATTGGTTTCAATGGACGGTTTAGAATTGCTGCGTGGATTTGTTTCTTTGTCAGGTATCTCAACGCTGAAAATCAGTGTTGCTGCAGTTGTACCTTTAGAACTTTCGGCCCACCCAGGCCATACATTTCCGGCGATTCAGAGTCAGTCAGCCGAATCGATGAAAAATTTTGGGCTAGGCATTGGACTGCGATTTCACCTTCGAGTCTGGCCAGATGTGCCCCCAAACAGAAGTGAATACCGAAACCGAATGCGAGATGCGGGTTCGGTTTTCTCTCGATATCAAATTGATCTGCCTGTGTAAAAATACTTTCATCGCGATTAGCTGAGGCTATTAAAGGCAAGACCAGGTCGCCTTTAGGAATTATCTGGCCAGCGATTTCCACATCGGTCGTGGTGCGTCGCACCGTGGCCGAAAAAGGAGAATAAAATCTTAACGCTTCCTCAATAAAAGTCGGAGTCAGTGCCGGTTTTAACTTTAACTGGCTTAGGGTTTCTGGAAAAGTATGAAAAACCCTGGCTGCAGCTGTAATCAGGCCGGTTGTGGTTTCATTTCCAGCAATCAGCAGTAAGCGGCAGAAACCCAATAATTCATCGTTGGAAAGGAAGCCTTGTTCTGTTTCTGTTTCGATCAGTCTGCCCAGTAAATGAGATTGTGGGTGGGTTCGGATAAAAGCGATTTTATCCAGGAAATAGTGATCCATTTCATCTGCCGCACTGGCGGCCTCTGGGCTTGGTGTGGCAAATAAGATGTCACCGATATTGCTAAATATAGCATCTGACCAATCCTTAAAAATTTGCATATTTCCATCTTCAACACCGAGCATCTTAGCGATGACCATGACTGGTAAGGGGGCTGCCAGGTGATCGACCAGATCTACCTCTGGTTTATTGATCATCTGCTGGACCAGTTCCCGGCAGCTGTGAGTAATCTGTTGTCGCTGCTGTTCAATATGGGAGGGCTTGAATGCCCGGCTGACCAGTTTACGGAGGCGTTGGTGAATCGGTGGATCGCTGAATAGCATGCTGGGCGTTTGCCCTTTGATTGGATTCAGTTGCACCTCGGATGAGTAGGTCTGGTGGTCCTTCAAGACTGTATTTACATCTTTATGACGAGCTACCTGCCAGGGTCCATCACCTAATTTACTGACTGGCATGGTTTTGCGGAGATGTCGATAGGCATCGTAAGGGTTTATTGTTGGCGCAGTATCTGTCATAGCACTCTATCGTTAATAGGATTGCGGATGTTACTAAAATTCTTTATCCGTGTCTTTTGCCCAGTGCCACATTGCCTTTTTTGGCCAGGGTTCTCAATAGCTCGTTATATTCAATAGCTCGCTATAGTAAGGTTAGGGCGCTATTCAGAATATTATCTGACTGTGTGCTAGTGTTGGCTCGTGTTATTTGGTTCTGTGGCGGCTAATATTATTAGGTTAGCAGTTGGCTAAAACCGTTCTAATGGAGAGCTTATCATGCGCGATCAGAGGACAAAGCAGTATCAGCTAATCATCATCTGTCTAGCCAGTGCGCTGGCGTTATTGTTTGTTACTGGCTGTGACAGTAAAGAAATGTCTCCGTTTGCGCAAAGCGCTGCTGTACCCGTGCAGGACGACACCGAAACGACCGTTGCCGCGGTTGTTCCCAGTCGCTTTAATGGCTTTGAGTTGCAGATACCTGATCAGACCATCAATGGCTGGTCTGATCGCAGTGCGGCTAGGCAAGTGTTTTTCGGGGATTTGCATGTGCATACGGATTATTCGTTTGATGCGTTCGCATTTGGCACCATAGCAACACCGTATGATGCCTATCGTTATGCCAGAGGAGAGCCCATAGCCCATCCTGGCGGTTTTGAGGTGCAGTTGAGACAGCCGCTCGATTTTTATGCCGTCACAGACCATGCCATGTTCCTGGGTGCAGTTAAGGCAGCGGCGGATACGGATACAGATTTTTCAAAACGGGATTATGTGCGAGACATTAATAATCTTAATGCGCCTGAAAACCTGAATACCGGAACGATCCTGCAGCGGCGTCAAGTTTTCTCGAGCTTCCTGCCCCGGACCATCCAAAAGATTCGGGATGGTTCTTTGCAGGAAGATGTTCTCAATACGATAGCCCGGGAAGCCTGGCAGGATTCTGTTGATGCGGCTAATGCTTTTTATGAACCGGGAGAATTCACCACCTTTGTTGCCTATGAATACACATCGTCTGCTGATGATCGAGGTAATCTGCACCGCAATGTGGTGTTTAGAGATGCAGATAAATTACCAGCGATGCCTTTCTCAAGGTTTCATAGTCAGGATCCTGAAGGCCTGTGGGATTGGATGGATGGATTGCGGTCGCAGGGTATCGAGTCCCTGGCGATACCGCATAATTCCAATGGTTCCAATGGCCATATGTTTTCTCTGATTGATTGGGGTGGAAATTTGCTGGATGCAGCCTATGCCGCAAAACGAATACGAAACGAACCATTGGTTGAAATAACCCAGATTAAAGGCACCTCTGAGACGCACCCCTTGCTGTCGCCAAGCGATGAATGGGCAGATTTCGAAATTATGCCTTACAGGATAGCGACAACTCTGTATAGCGAACCGGCCGGGTCCTATGTCAGGAAAGCACTACTCGATGGTCTGTTACAGGAACAAGCGGGTCTGGGTAATCCCTTCCAGTTCGGCATAGTCGGCGCCTCGGATACCCATACCGGTGCTATTAGTGATGATGAATCTAACTTCTTCTCCAAAGCGGGATTGCTGGATAGCACCAGTGGCCTGCGTGGTGCGACGCCTCTGACGGCAGCTGAGGTTGAGATGCGTCGACAAGCTGGGGCAACTAACCTAAAAGAAATAGAGGGTAGAACCTACCAAACAGGCGCATTTGAAACCTGGGGGGCCTCGGGTATTACTGGAGTCTGGGCCGAAGAGAATAGCCGCGAGGCCATTTACGCAGCTTTTCGTCGGAAGGAGACTTTTGCAACGTCGGGTCCTCGCATTCGCTTGCGATTTTTTGCAGGTTTTGATTTGGGGATTGATTCTCTGAGTGGTCCAGATGCCCTTCAGCTAGCCTATGATCGAGCCGTATCGATGGGCAGTGAGCTGTCAGTGCAGGGCCCCAACAGTCCTGAATTTTTGGTCTGGGCGGCTCAGGATGCAACCTCTGCTAAGTTGCAGCGCTTGCAGGTGGTTAAAGGCTGGTTGCAAGATGGGCAGTCTCACGAGAAGGTATTTGATGTCGCCTGCTCTGATGGCGGCCAGGTTGACCCGATTCAGCATCGCTGTCCAGATAATGGTGCCCAGGTTAACCAGGCTACCTGCGCTATTTCTCAAGGTTTGGGTGCCAGTGAGTTAACTGCGCGTTGGCAGGACCCGGAATATGATCCTGGCGAGAGGGCCTTTTACTATGTGCGGGTATTGGAAAATCCGACCTGTCGCTGGTCAACCTGGGATGCGATAAAAGCAGGAGTCCCGTTACGTGAGGACCTGCCGGCGCTGATTCAAGAGCGCGCCTGGTCTTCATCAATCTGGCTGTTACCCAAGGAGTCTAAATCACCTTGATGGTAGTGCCCTGATTGGCTGATTTGAATGAGGTTTGCCTATATTGAGTTTCTGCCTTGATTGGTCAGTGGTTGACCCATATTTTCCGACCTGCATTGCTGGGATAAAGGTATTCTGGCGGGTGCCACGAGGTATAACTAAGGTCCTGGGCTAATTATCGCGGTTAATGTTTTGTAACGGATAGTTAATTCGAGTTGAGCCGCAAAGACAGGTCTATTGCGCGGCAGTTTTTAGTGATCGCGCCCATAGAAATAAAGTCCACGCCAGTTTCAGCAATAGCAATGAGTTCTTTTTCGTTGTCGATTCCACCGGATGCTTCAAATAATATACTGCCGGAACGTCTTGAAACCGCGATGCGCAAGTCCTGCAAGCTGAAATTGTCGAGCATGATCCAGTCAGGGCTGGCCTGCATTGCCTCATTGAGTTGTTGAAGTGTTTCGACCTCAATTTCCAAGCGGGCCCTGGGAGCTATGGTTCGGGCATTACCAATCGCATTTTCTATTGAACCTGCGGCCAGGATATGGTTTTCCTTGATCAGAAACGCATCGTACAAACCGATACGATGGTTTACCCCACCACCCATACAAACGGCATATTTTTGTGCTAGCCGAAGGCCAGGGAGCGTTTTCCTGGTATCCAGTAGCTTTGTCGAAGTGTGGCTTATAAGGCTGCTGAAGTACTGGGTGTTAGTGGCTGTGCCGCTCAGGGTTTGCAGAAAGTTCAAGCAGGTTCGTTCAGCGGTCAGAATACTGGCGGCTTTGCCCGAACAGGTAAAAAGTTCTGACCCTGCGGTGACCCTGGCACCTTCTTCTACGAGCCAATCGACTTTGATCTCAGGGTCAACCTGCCGCATCACCTCGTCTACCCAGGGTCTGCCGGCGATGGTGGCACTGTCTCGGGTCAAAACCGTTGCTGCAGCGAGTTGATTGTCAGCAATGAGTTGAGCCGTGATGTCACCGCTGCCAACATCCTCTTCCAGGGCAGTTCTAACGGTTTCAGTAAGGCGGTGAAAGAAGTTAATAGCCATGATTTTATTGATAGTATTGTCGGATTCGTAATTCGTTCCCGGATTGGACGAATTCTACCTGACTTAGCGCGCTCATACCTAACAGGACGGCTTGACCCTGCATTCCAGGATTGATTGATGCAGCTACGTTTTCCAGAACGATATCACCCATCGTTAACCGGTCAATTCGTGTGCGATACACCTTAACGCTACCATTGGCTGTACGAGCGATGCTGCTCCTGCCTTTTTTTAACTTCAGGTTCTGCGCGATTCCCACCGGAATAACCACATCGGTGGCGCCGGTATCAATCAGAAAGTCGGTGGAAATGCCATTAATTTCGCCTCTGGCGAGATAATGTCCCTGGCGATTTCTCTGCAGACGCACCTGCGCCTGGTCGGCAATTATCTCAGATTGGATCACCTGGTTTGGATGCTGTCGTTTTTCCGATATGCTGCCAAAAAAGCGAGTGGCAACTATCATCATTAGAATCATTCCGACTGCCATCATGCCTTTACCTATTCCCTGTGCCCTCGACATCGGCTACATTTCCCCTTTAGCTTGGTTTTATACGTTTGAGCAAACTATATGACAGTGATGCTATTTTGAAATTAGAAATCAAATCACACAAGTTAGTGAATGCAAGATTTGTTGCCTCTGCATTTGCAGATGAGCGACCTGGTGCTGAGATCAGCTTGCTTGTTATTCATAATATCAGTTTACCGGCGGGGCACTTTGGCACCCGCTATGTTCCTGAACTGTTTACCGGTGAGATTAACCCAGATAGTCATCCTGACCTAGAAGATCTGGCAGGCGTTAAAGTTTCCAGCCATCTGTTTATTGATCGACCTGGTGGTGTGACTCAATTTGTAGAATTTGATCGCAGAGCATGGCATGCAGGTGCATCAGAATATAACGGTAGAACCGCCTGTAATGATTTTTCCATTGGAATTGAACTGGAAGGAACAGATGATTCCGGATATAGCGCTCTGCAGTACCAGGTACTATCATCCATTTGTACGGCTTTGATGTTAGAATACGGGATTGGGCTAGAAAGTATTGTTGGCCACAGCGATATAGCCCCTGGCAGAAAAACAGACCCTGGCCGCAGTTTTAACTGGCATGGATTCCGGGAAACACTCGGGCCTGGATAAGTCACCATTATTTAAAAGAGGTGTTTCGTTTTGGAATTCCTGGCTGTCGCCATATTAGTCTTGCTGCAGAGGTATTGGTCAGGTCCCTTGCCTCTATCGGGGTCGATTAACGTTACTGAATGGCTGGCTTTTGCGGCAAGATTACCGGGTTCGGAAATGCTGATTTACGTTGTTTCTGTGTTTGTACCTGCTTTTATAGTCTGGCTTATATCTAATAGTATCTCCGATACGTTGCTGGGAATTTTGTATTTCTTTGTCTGTATAGGTGTCCTGATGGCCTGTATCGACAGAGTTGATATTGCAGTTCTGTTTGATCAAGCGCATCAGGAACTGAATCTGTTGGATGATGAGCCCGATACAGTTGCGCTGGAAAGTCGATTTTCTGATATAGCGCTTATGCAGCAAAGGCAACTTCACCTGGACGTAACGATTTATCTTTTCTGGTGTCTGTTGTTTGGCCCAGCGGGTGCGATCTTGTGCCTGTTTAACCGTGTTTTCTGTGATCAGTTGGAATCAGACTCCCAGCATGATGATAAGGTCGGTATTGAAGCTGAGCAAAATAGCGCCCTGCCTTTGAGAGTGCAGTATTGGCTCGAGTGGCCGTCTGCCCGAATCAACATTATGATCATGATGTTAGTCGGTCAGTTTAATACCGGCTGGTCGATTTTTACTGAGTCACTGGTTGATTTCCAGACTGATGCACTTCACTGGCTCGTCCTCGCCTATCATTCCGGCGTATCCCGACAAACCTCTGATAGCCTGGAGGATTTTAAAGCCCAGCAGGTGGTTTATCTCGAGGAATGTGAACAGTTCTTTAACAGGCAGTGTATGGGTTGGATAGGGTTTGCTGCTGTCTTTGCAATCTTTGAATAAAAGGTAATGAAAATCGCTCGTGTGACACGAACATTAGCATGCTTGGTAATGTTTACATCTCTGCCTCTGTTTGGTGATATCCGGATTAGTGATGATGCGGGGAGAGTTATCGTGCTGGCTGCGCCGGTTGCAAGGGTCATATCATTGTCTCCGCATCTGACAGAGATGTTATTTGATTTAGAGGTGCAGGATACCCTCATTGGCACTTCGCGTTATTCAGATTACCCAGAGGCAGCTAAACAGATTGATATCATTGCGGACGCATTTCAAATCAATGTAGAAGCAGTCATAGCAAGACAGCCTGACCTGATATTGGCTTGGCATTCTGGAGGGGATTCAAGAGCATTATATAAACTCGAGCAATTGGGGTTTCCCGTTTATCGAAACGAAGCAAAGACCCTTGCCGGTATTGCTTCCACCTTCGTTAGATTGGCAACATTGTTTGGTGTAGACGAAAAAGGCAGAGCTCTGCAAGCTAGTTTCAACGAGCGAGTGCTGGGCATAAAACGTCAATACAAAGACCACACAGCAAGGCGAGTTTTTCTGCAGGTATCAGAGCGTCAGTTGTATAGTGTCAACGATAAGCACTTGATAGGCCAAGCGCTTAGCCTGTGTCAGGCAACTAATATTTTTGGTTCTGAAGATATGATGGTGGCTCCAGTCTCAACGGAAAGTGTGCTGGTACGCAAACCGGATGTGATCGTGATTAGCAGTTCTCGGCTGGGCTTTGCAGAAGCCCAGGAATTGTGGAATAAATTCCAGCAATTCCAGGGAAGCATCAAGTACGTTGATTCAGGGAAGTTATCTCGACCGTCCTTCAGGATGTTAGATGGTATCGAAGATCTTTGTCGGCAGATTCATCGCAGCGCAGACTAGCTTCGTCGCGTTGGCCAATAATTCCTTACCTTTTTGACGCTATTATTATAAAATCTATTGATTAATAAAGAACATTTCTATGAATGATCATACCCACGTCGATCCTGATCCAGAAGAAACTCAGGAATGGCTTGACGCGCTAACTTCAGTTCTGGAAACGCAAGGTGTTCCGCGTGTTCAGTATCTGTTGCAGAAGCTTTCCGTGAAGCTGACAGAAACGGGTACTCAGTTACCCTACGCTATCACCACACCGTATCGAAATACCATCCCTGTGCATCAGGAAGCCCGGATGCCTGGGGATTTATTTATGGAGCGTAGCATTCGCTCGCTGATCAGGTGGAATGCCATGGCGATGGTGATGCGAGCCAATATCAAGGATGGCGCCCTTGGCGGGCATATATCGACTTTTCAGTCTTCGGCTACTTTGTATGACGTTGGCTTTAATTACTTTTTCAGGGCCAATACGGCTGAAGCGATGGGTGACCTGCTTTATATCCAGGGGCATAGTT
>JABIZD010000124.1 GCA_018666555.1 Gammaproteobacteria bacterium | reverse complement strand
CTACCAGCCTCTTGTCTGAGTCTATTTCAGAGTTCAAGCTCTACCAATCAATATCAAAATTCGCAAGGTATCAGTAGGACACCTCATCGCCTGGAAAGTTCAGGGCCATCTCGTTAACCGGTCACTTAACCCTTAGATCATATCAGAATTATCCTATGAGGATTTCCTGAGCCGGTTTATCATCACTTTTTTATAAGGATTACTATGCCTAAATCAATCTCTGGCACACGTCATAAGATGGACGTGCTGATCATCGGCAGTGGCGCGGCTGGTATGACCCTCGCCCTGAATCTGCCAGATACCAGCAATATAGCCATGTTGTGTAAACAAGACCCTAATGACGGTTCGACCTACTACGCGCAGGGTGGCATGGCTGCGGTCCTGGATGAATACGATTCAACCGACTCTCACATCGAAGATACCCTGAAAGCCGGCGCCGGCTTATGTCATCGTGATGTCGTTAAACATGTAGTAGAACAAAGCCCTGATATCATCGACTGGCTGGTCACCATGGGAGCCAGCTTTGACCGCCGCGTCAGCAGTAGTGGTCGATCTGAATTTCACCTTACCCAGGAAGGCGGTCACAGCCACAGGAGGGTCATCCACGCTAAAGATGCAACGGGCAGGGAGATTTCTCACCGCTTGGGTACAGCCCTTTCAAAACAATCCAACTGCAAGATTTACACTCAACATATTGCCATTGATGTTCTTACCAGCGACACCCTGGGAGGAGCATCAAAACACTGTATCGGCGCCTATGCCTTGAATCTGGAAACTGGAAAAGTAGATCTCTTTCAGGCTGACTGTGTAGTCCTGGCGACAGGCGGTGCAAGTAAAGTCTACCTATATACCAGTAACCCTGATACCGCCTCAGGAGACGGTATCGCTATGGCCTGGCGAGCCGGATGCCGAGTCGCCAACCTGGAATTCAACCAGTTCCACCCTACCTGCCTGTACCATCCGACAGCCCGGTCTTTCCTTATCAGTGAAGCACTACGCGGCGAGGGTGCCAGGCTTAGGCTGCCCGATGGCACTCTATTTATGCACAATTTCCATGCTGAGGCTGAAATGGCCCCTCGAGACATTGTTGCCCGAGCCATAGATCATGAAATGAAAAGAGTGGGTTGTGATTTCGTTCTACTGGATATCAGTCACAAGCCAGCCACTTTTATCAGGAAACACTTCCCTAACATATACAACAAATGCCTGGAGTTCGGTATCGATATTAACGAAGATCCGATCCCTATTGTGCCTGCCGCACACTACACCTGCGGCGGAGTAATCACTGACATTAACGGCAGAACAGATATAAAGGGCCTATATGCCGTCGGCGAAACCAGCTTTACTGGCCTGCATGGCGCTAATCGAATGGCCAGCAATTCGTTACTGGAATGCATGGTTTTCGCTCGATCCGCAGCGGCGGATATCGCTGCTCAAACTACTCCTTCAATCAACACTTCTTCGATACCCTCTTGGGATGAGAGCCAGGTCACGGCCTCGCAGGAAGATGTCATCCTCTCCCATAACTGGGAAGAGCTGCGACGCCTGATGTGGGATTATGTAGGCATAGTCAGGTCCAACCGGAGACTGCAGAGAGCAAAGAGGAGGATACACCTGCTGCAACAGGAAATATCCGATTACTATGGTCATTTCAGCGTTAATAGCGATTTGATTGAACTCCGCAACCTGACTCAGGTTGCCGAGCTGATCGTTAATAGCGCCCTAGCGCGACACGAGAGCCGAGGGCTACACTTCAATCAAGACTACCCACACCTAGCGCCTGATAGCGAAGATACCATTCTTGAACCCCTGAATTATCAGTGCGACCAATGACCTCAGGGCACTTAGACTAGGACTGAATGACTTCAAGCCAGCATTAGCGCAGGGCCGCACTTGTCTGGGACTGAAATAGAGCATGCCTGCACATGCATGGGGCCGAACTCTCGTAGCACTAGCGCTGGGCTCAACTGTCTTGGGCTATCACTGGGCCAACCCGGCCTATCCGCTGAAACGCAGCGCGACCGCAGCCCGACGAAATGCTGGCGCAGCAACACTGTCTTTGAAAACCGAAATATGAAACCGCCTACCGGTCCGACTTTGCACGCAAAGAACCAATAACCAAGTCGTTACACAGCAACGTCCCTGACGCTGCCCCTGACGCTTCGAACCATCCCCCAGAGTAAGTTCAAAATGCTCGCCATCGCCTGCCAGGCTAACTACTCTTTGCGGAGCATTAAGGCGAACCTCCGTTCTAATGGCGACGCAGAGATGGACTAGAACAGCATAAGCCAGAGCAACAGCTAGATAACCGGAAAGCCCACTATTAGCGCAGCCTGCGATTGCAAGTCCGTGACAAACAAACAAACTGACCAACTTTAAACGAGATATGCCGGGCCGCAGCGCCACACGGAACACTGATTCAGCCACAACGTCGATTAAGGCCGGACTCGATCAAGCATGAACTGAACCAAAGCCTGGGTAGCTGAGCTGGGAGGTTCGGCTCTTTCGCTGAACCACTCCCAGAGTACTGGGTCTTCCTCATCCAGCAGGCTGATAAAGGCATGCTGCTGACTTTCAGTTAAGTCAGCAAAAGCATCCTCAAAGAAAGGAACCAACAGCAAATCTAATTCCGCCATACCTCGACGACAGCGCCAACCCAGCCTGTTTAATTCCATCTGTGAAAACTTGGCCATCGATTCAACTCCCCACTACTTTGTTATAAAAAAGCCAATCATTTCTGAAAACGACATTTGTTAATGAAGCATAACCAAACAACCCAGAAAGCGGTAAACTACCCGCTTTATACAAAGTGAACCCTATGGCCCTTACTGCACTCTCTCACTTCGGATTCCTCATGATCAGGGGCCGGGACGCTGAAGCATTCCTCCAGGGTTATACCACCTGCGATCTCACCCGGCTCGATCATGTGCCAGCATTGCTGGGCGCTATTTGCAATATCCATGGCAAGGTCGAAACGACTATGATCGTATCAAGAATAACGCCATCGGCGACCCTAGAGAGTGAAACCGAATCTCAGCCTGCTGCAAACGAAACCAGTCTGCTACTGCGGATGCATCGCGATTCCGTTAAAGCTGTCGAATCGTTCCTAGCCAAGTATATCGTTTTTTCCAAGGCGAAAATGACCGATGTTTCTGACAACTGGCACTGCTATGGGACTTTCCAGCAGCAGGCAATATCGGATACTGTAGACATCTCTATTGCAGCGATGGCCAATCGACGCGAAATCTGGAGCCGCCAACCACTTGCAGCCACAGGTTCTTTGAATACCTGGTTAACCGAGGACATCAAGGCAGGTATCCTCTGGATAAAACCTGATACAAGCGATACCTATCTACCTCAATCCCTGGATCTTGACCGACTAGAGGGTATTGATTTTGATAAGGGCTGCTACCTTGGCCAGGAAATAATCGCCCGGGTACACTTTTTAGGTGACACCAAGAAACGACTTTTTACCGGCTCATCAGACGCACCCCTCGACCTGCATACCAAACTGTCCTTCGAGAACAAGACTATCGGCTCAATCCTGGCTGCAGTCCAAGCTGAAAAAGGTTATTTTTTATTGGCGCAAATTAACAGTGCCTCAAGTCAAATTGATGTCACTGCCGGAGACATCCATGTGACTTTTGCCCGGATTGGCTAAACCGCGCTCATTTAACAACCTGATTGATAATAGCCCCTGTTCAACCAGGATTTTTTAATAGATTAGCAAATGCATCCAGGGATCGATAATTTACTGGATCTCCATCCGCAAACGTCCAGCAAATGGCCAGCGTGAGATCAATGAAACCAACCGCGATTAAATCATCCACTGGATAGCTACTCAATTCAGATAATCTCTGGCATCGCTTTAATATGAGATCAGCATCCGAGACCTGACTTCTAGACCGGGTAGGCTCCTGCGTAGGATAGGGCAGAAAATTATGTATAAACCTTCCACAATCAAAAATACGTGGACCAACTACGCCCTTAGGATCGATGGCAACCCAGCCAAGGCGACTATCTTGCAAAATATTGTCATGATGCAGATCGCCATGCAGCACCGAGACATCGCGCCATTTCCGATTCAGTGCACGATTGAAGCTACTGGCTAGTTCAACATGGGCTGCCAGCCTCGGTACCTGCCCGGAGGTCACCGGCTCAAAACCGCGCTTCAACCAGTTCTGGTAGGTTGGCAACTGACAGTTGTTGTCCGCTGGCACTTGTATAGATACCAGTAACGGCGCCGCATAATTGATCAATTCGCAATCCAGCTCTGGATTATCAAGTAGGCTCCTTAAGCTTCTACCCGGACGAACCCGCTCCATCAACAGAGCTCGTTTTGGTTCATCCCAGTCCAGAACATTGACCACCTTATCACTTGAAAATAACCTCAAGGCTTCTATTTCGGTAAGTTGTTCTGGATGTGGCAGACCAATTTTAAGGACGCATTGCTGATCACCTCGCTGCGCATAAAAAACCGTATTAACTTCCAGCCCCGCTTCGGCACGACCGATTAAGGCAAGCCCCCATTGTGCCTGGCAGGTTTGAACCAGTTCCGGAAAGTCTCGAATCCAGTTAATTCCAGCACGACCAAACCTGGCCTTAATGAAGCTCTGCTTAGCCGGGTCAAGTTCCAACAAAGCTGAGTTGGGTAATTTTTTCACTTGCTTAGAACAGCCATACTAAAGGCCAGCCAGCCAAAGCACCGGCTCCACGCCGCGGGACTGTAGAAATTCATTACACTGGGAAAACGGCCGAGAACCAAAAAAACCTCGATAGGCTGACAGCGGCGACGGGTGCACAGAGGTGATAATCCTGTGTTTATAAGCATCGATGTTGCTGGCCTTCTTTTTGGCTTGATTACCCCAAAGGATAAAGACCAGCCCGCTCCTGTGTTCATCCAGCAGCTCAATAATTCGATCTGTTAGCTTTTCCCAGCCGCGACCCTGATGAGAACCGGGTTTATTTTCTTCAACACTCAATACCGTATTCAGGAGAAGAACTCCCTGCCTGGCTAAACCACTTAGATCACCATCTTTGAACTCGAAGTCAGGCTGGTCCAGGTCAACTGCCATCTCTTTAAAAATATTCCTCAGGGACGGGGGCAACGCCATCTGTTTTCCAACCGAAAAACTCAAACCATTAGCCTGACCATAACCGTGATACGGGTCCTGGCCTAAAATAACCACTTTGACATCCTCGAAGGGGGTTGCCTTGAGTGCAGCAAAATAGTCGCCAGGGGAGGGCAAGACCGTTTTTCCTCGAGCTAGTTCTTGTTCCAGAAAGGCACCTAAAGACTCAATATAGGGATGTGCGAACTCGGCTCGTAAATAATCTTGCCAGCAAGGCGGCAGCGGATTGAACCACTCGCTCTGGAAAACCTTCAGGACTTGGGTCGCATATGGGGAAACAGGACCACGTCCCTGATAGAAGCTGCATCGGTAATCAACATGACTAATCGGTCTATACCTATACCCTCTCCAGCCGTCGGCGGCAATCCATATTCCAGGGCAATCACGTAATCTTCATCATAATGCATGGCTTCATCATCTCCGGCTTCCTTGGCCGCGACCTGGTTACGAAATCGCTCAGCCTGGTCTTCAGCATCGTTTAGTTCCGAGAAACCATTAGCGATCTCGTTGCCCATAATGAACAACTCAAAGCGGTCGGTTAATTCCGGGTTATCATCATTGCGCCGCGCCAGAGGGGAGACTTCTATTGGATGCTGGGTAATAAACACAGGTTGCTGAATCTTATCTTCAACCAGCGCTTCAAACAGCTCCATAGTCAACTTCCCAATTCCCCATTGGCTGTTAGCTTCTACCCCTGCCTGCTCCGCCAGACGCAACAGGTAAGCCCTGTCTTCAAGCGCAGCTTCATCTAAATCCGGATTGTAAAAAGCAATCGCCTCACGCATCGTCATCCGTTTAAAAGGCTCACCAAAATTCAACGTGGCACCCTGATACTCAAATACAGCTGTACCCAGCACCTCTATTACTACCTGCCGGAAAAGATCCTCGGTAAAATCCATGAGATCATTATAATCTGCGTAAGCCCAATAAAATTCCAGCATGGTAAATTCGGGGCTGTGTTTAGTGGACATGCCTTCATTTCTGAAATTTCTGTTTATTTCAAAGACTCTTTCAAACCCCCCTACTACCAGCCGTTTGAGGTTCAATTCTGGCGCCACTCTAAGATACATATCGATATCCAGAGCATTGTAATGAGTAACAAAAGGTGCCGCCGTGGCGCCGCCAGGCGTTGACTGCATCATTGGCGTTTCAACTTCCATAAAGAATCGGTCAGTCAGATAGCGACGAATGAATTCCACCGTGCGAGCCCGCCTGACAAAAATCTCCCGGCTATCTTCATTGACCATGAGATCAATATAGCGCTGACGATAGCGGGTTTCCGTATCGGTCAATCCCTTGTACTTCTCAGGTAACGGCCGGAGCGATTTAGTCAATAACCGGACTTGAGCGGCCTGCACCGATAACTCGCCTTTCATGGTCTTCATCATGACTCCACCACTGCCAATGATGTCGCCAAGATCCAGGCTCTTAAACTGCTCGTATGCGTCTTCGCCTAGATTATTCCGGCTCACATAGAGCTGGATTCGACCGGACACATCCTGAATGGTCAGGAAACTGGCTTTACCCATGACCCGCTTCAATAAAATTCTTCCTGCAACAAGTGTTTCCAGTTGACCATCAGCCAGCTCTTGCTTACTCATCTCACCATACTGTTGGTGTAGCTCTGAGGCTAGATGACTGCGCCTGAAGTCATTGGAAAACGCATTGCCCTGATCACGCAACACCTGCAGCTTTTGCTTGCGCAGAGCGATGATGCCATTCTCGTCTTCTTCTATCGGTTGTTTGCTCATGTATTCGCTTCCCACACTGTCCTATAGGCCTTGCTTCAAACTGGCTTCGATGAATGGGTCAAGATTCCCATCAAGAACCGCCTGCGTATTAGCAGTTTCAATATTAGTTCGAAGGTCCTTGATTCTCGAGGCATCAAGCACATAGGACCTGATCTGGCTACCCCAACTGATATCTGATTTATCATCTTCTATCTGTTGCATCTCTGCTTTACGTTTCTGCTGCTCTATTTCATAAAGCTTTGCTTTCAACTGCTTTATTGCCTGGTCTCGGTTCTTGTGCTGCGATCGTTGGTTCTGGCACTGAACCACCGTGCCTGAAGGTAAATGCGTTAGGCGTACTGCTGAATCAGTCTTATTGACATGTTGTCCGCCTGCACCGCTTGAACGGTAGGTATCGACTCGAATCTCCGACATATCGAGTTCAATATCAATATCCTCGTCCAGCTCAGGTGACAAAAACACGGATGCAAAGGAAGTATGGCGTCTATTTCCCGAATCAAAGGGCGATTTCCTGACCAATCGATGGACCCCAGTTTCGGTTCTCAACCAGCCAAAAGCATAGGAGCCTGATACTCTGACGGTGGCGCATTTAATGCCGGCCACATCGCCATCAGAGAGCTCAATAATTTCCGCCTTAAACCCTTTCGCCTCGCACCATCTGAGATACATTCTAAGCAGCATATTGGCCCAGTCTTGAGCTTCGGTTCCACCTGACCCAGACTGAATCTCGAGATAAGCATTATTAGCGTCTACCGGACCCGAAAACATCTTCTGGAATTCAAGCCCATCCAGGTCATTGAGGAGGCCCTGCAAATCAGCTTCGGCCTCATCTAACAATGCCTGGTCCTGTTCTTCTACCGCTAAATCAACAATTTCCTGGGCTTCTGACAGCCCCTGGTCAAGACGTTCTATAGTCGCAACTATGCTTTCCAGCGCCGCTCTTTCCTGGCCTAGCTTCTGGGCTCGTTCCGGTTGTTCCCAGGCCTTAGAGTCAGCCAGTTCCAGCTCAACCTCAGTTAATCGTTCTTTCCGGTTTTCATAGTCAAAGATACCCCCGCAGCACATCAGTGCGTGCCTGGCTATCTTTTATCCTAGTCTGTATAGCGTTGCTTTCCATGATATTTTCGGCTGCTCCAGGGAAGGCAGAATTGTAAACTAATGTCTAAATACCTTCTACAGGGATGATTCCACTAACACCATGAATTCTCTAAAACTGGTACTGAATGACTAATTGAACCCGATCTACGCCTCTAAATCGATTCACATCCAGTTTATAAGCGAAATGGGGCTCATGATCCTCTATCAATTGATCACGATTGAAAAAAATACCTTCCAGTATCAAGGGCGAATGTTTTAGACGTAGTTGCAGTTTCAGATGCTGACCCGATAACAAACGTTGCGAGACAATTTCAAAAATATCATCGAATACCGGTTCTTCAAAGCCCTGCCCCCAGGGCTGGTCACGAACTATTTTAGTGACAGTTGCTAACCCAAACTCAACCATCGCCCCATCTGAATAGCAGACCTTTTCCCGCAGTTCATCGCCCAGCTGTGATCTAGTGATCGCATCAAAGCGAACTGAAAATTCTTCTAAATGATCCTGTTCGAGTGAAAGTCCAGCCGCCATTGCATGGCCGCCAAACTTACTGACCAGGCCTGGTTTTTCCGACGCAATCATGGCCAGTGCATCAGTCAAATGAAACCCCTTAATCGACCTTCCCGAGCCTTTAAGAGAACCGTCCATAGCCGGCGCAAAAACGAATACCGGCCGGTTTAATAAATCCTTAATCCGGGAAGCAAGGATTCCTACAACGCCCTCATGCCAGGATTGATCAAACAAGCATAACCCGGTGCTTTGCGTTTTTAGAAAATCCTTCGATTTGAGTAAATCATCGGCTTGCTGTCGCATGCTCAACTCAATACTCCGCCGTTCCAGATTCAACTGGTCAAGCTGCTCAGCAAATCCATCCGCAGTATCAACTGAAGCCAGCAAACATTCGATCCCAATTGACATATTTTCAATTCGACCGGCAGCATTCAATCTCGGTCCCAGAGCGAAAGCCAGATCTCTGGTAGTGACCACCTCCTCATCTACGCCGGCTATGGCGAGCAAAGCCTTGATACCAAGATTACCTCGGCCCATTCTGATACGACGGATACCATTATCCACTAGTATCCTGTTGTTTCTATCCAGGGGAACCAGGTCAGCTATGGTTCCAAGGGCGACCAAATCAAGGTATCGGGCTAAATTGAGATTGTGTGCTTTCTCAACATTTTGCTCTCGTAACCGGGCTCGAATGCCGGACAAAAGGTAAAAAGCGACGCCAACACCCGCTAAATTCTTGCTCTGAAACTGGCACTCCGGCTGGTTGGGATTAACGATAGCATCTGCATCCGGGAGCGTTTCACCGGGCAGATGATGATCCGTTATGATCACCTTGATACCTAACGCCCGGGCTCTCTCAACCCCCGCCACACTTGAAATTCCACTATCAACCGTAATCAGTAACTCAGGTTTATCAGCTTTGGCGAGATCTACGATTTCAGGACTAAGGCCATAACCCAGCCTGAAACGATCTGGCACCATATAACTGACATTATTGGCACCCAGTGCCCTCAAACCAGAAACCAGTAAGGCAACACTGGTGGCTCCATCGGCATCGTAATCGCCTACTATAAGAATAGACTGCCCCGTCGACATGGCATTTTCTATGAGTCGAACTGCACTGCTGAAGCCTTTTAAGCCTGCAGGCTTGATAAGCCCTGTTAGCGCATAATCAGCCTCAGTCGCGTCGTGCAAGCCTCTGCTGCTGAGCAACTCTGAATACAATGGATCAACCCCGTTGAGAGGCTCTGCTCTAGGTCTTCTGAGCAGCCGGACTGCCACTTATTCGCCAAAATCAAAAATTCGAATCAGCGTGACAGACTCCAGCACATCACCGGACGACTCCAGTTTCTGGATAGCGGTGTTCATTGTTTCTTCAACCACCTGATCGGTAGTAATAACGATCGTGGCAATATCATTGACTGGATCTTTCTGCAGAAGCGCCTCTATGCTGATATCAAAATCTCCGAGAATACGGGTGATGCGTGACAAGACACCAGATCTGTCTGCAACCCTGAGTCGCAGATAAAAATGAGACCGACACTGCTCAATTCCCAATACCGGCAGATCGACAGCCTGGCCAGGGAGAAATCCCATTGCCGGAATGGTTGCACCTCTACACAGGTCTACTAAATCAGAAAGAACTGACGATGCTGTCGGTCCTGCCCCAGCACCTGGCCCACAATGCAGCGTCTGACTGGCTGCATCACTGAGAACCATAACGGCATTCATTACATCATCGACCTGGGCAAGCATCTCGTTTTCATCAATAAGCGTTGGATGAACTCTTAACTCGACCCCGTCTGGTCCGATTCGAGTAATGCCAAGGTGACGCAAACGGTAACCCAATTCGCCAGCAAAACGAATATCTTCTACTTGGACTTCACCTATTCCCTGCGTGTAGATAGCGTCAAAGCTGAGTCGAGTACCAAATGCAATCGCACTCAAAATGGTCAGTTTGTGCGCCGCATCAAGTCCTTCGACATCGAAGGTGGGGTCTGCTTCGGCATAGCCCAGCTCTTGTGCTTCTGCCAAAGCCTGCTCAAAACTCACTGTCGACCCAGGCTTGGACATCTGAGAGAGAATAAAATTAGTCGTACCGTTAATAATTCCTACTACAGCCCCTATTTCATTGCCGGCCAGGCTCTCACGCATTACCTTAATAATTGGGATACTACCGGCAACTGCGGCTTCAAAGACCAGCTGCTGACCTTGCTGCTCGGCCAATTGAAACAATTCTTCGCCATGCTGGGCAATCAATGCCTTATTCGCAGTGACTACCGATTTTCCTGCCTGTAGTGCCATACGAACCAAGGCTAGCGCATCATCTGTTCCACCGATAAGCTCAATTAGAACATCAACGCTGGGATTTTTTGCCACTTCAAATACATCATCCGTAAAAGCGAAAGCCTCAAATTCTGGCTGACTCGGCTTGTTCCTTGAGCCGATTTGCACAATATTAATAGGTTTACCTATTCTTGCCTCCAGCAACTGCTCGTTCTTGCTGAGCAGCCTGACTAAACCGCCTGAAACCGTTCCTGCGCCACATATCCCAATATTCATAATCGACTTACTCACAATTTAGTCTGTGAATTTCCACGCTGCGTTGTTACGGAGAATTCAATACCTTCTTTATCCCCCTGACTGCCTGCCTGATGCGATGCTCATTTTCGATAAGCGCAAATCGCACATGGTCATCACCATACTGCCCAAAACCAACGCCCGGCGAAACCGCTACCTGCGCCTCTTTTATTAACAGCTTACTGAATTCCAGCGAGCCTAAATGCCTGAATTTTTCCGGTATTCTAGCCCATACAAACATGGTTGCCTTGGGCACGACTACCGGCCAACCAGCTGTCATCAGGCCTTCGCACAGCACGTCTCGACGCTTCTGGTAGGTTTTCCTGATTTCTGTGACACAACCCTGATCACCTTCCAGGGCCGCTATGGCTGCAACCTGTATCGGTGTAAAGGTACCATAATCAAGATAAGATTTTATCCGCGCCAGGGCGCCAATCAGTTGTTCATTACCGACACAGAAACCAACCCGCCAGCCGGGCATATTATAACTCTTCGACATGGTAAAAAATTCAACTGCGATCTCCTTTGCTCTGTCTACTTGCAGAATAGAAGGCGCTGTATAACCATCGTACACCAGATCGGCATAGGCCAGGTCCTGGACAATCCAGATGCCATAACGCAGAGCGATTTCCACGACGCGCTCAAAAAACTCCAAATCAACACAATGCGCCGTCGGATTCGCCGGAAAATTCAAGACCAGTACCTTAGGTTTCGGCCAGGTATTCAAGATGGCATTTTCAAGTTCGGAGAAAAAATCAGTTTCCGCGGTGAGCGGCACATGCCGTACATCAGCACCCGCTATTACAAAACCATACGGATGAACCGGATAAGAGGGATTAGGCACCAGTACTGAATCACCTGGACCCAGTATCGCCATCGCCAGATGAGCAATGCCTTCTTTTGAACCCAAGGTAACGATCGCTTCGGTCTCAGGGTCCAAATTGACACTATAACGTTTCTCGTACCAATCACAGATAGCTCGACGAAGCCTGGGAATGCCTTTTGACTGGGAGTAACGGTGGGTATCTCCGCGCTGAGCCGTTTCAATTAGTTTATCAACGATATGGCTGGGCGTAGCCTGGTCTGGATTCCCCATGCCAAAGTCAACAATATCCTCCCCCCTGGCGCGAGCCTCTTTCTTGAGCGCATCGGTAATGCTGAATATA
The DNA here is from genome assembly GCA_018666555.1 of Gammaproteobacteria bacterium. Classification (GTDB taxonomy): domain Bacteria; phylum Pseudomonadota; class Gammaproteobacteria; order Pseudomonadales; family Azotimanducaceae; genus UBA9926. Next base: position 226 of record JABIZD010000124.1, on the reverse strand, counting down.
TAGGGGGGAAGTCTCTGAATCCGATGGAACTCTTCCATTAAACTGCCATCTGGTGCCGGTGACACACAGTTTAAACAAGTCCCCGACAATGGTCACGAATTGTTCTCTAAATAATGACTAAAAAAAATTAATCTAGAAATTACGCGGGAAAATTAATTTTTAGCCCACATTTCAATAAAAAAAATTAATCTAGACAATTGCAACCAAGTTAATTTTTAGCCCACAT
>JABIZD010000208.1 GCA_018666555.1 Gammaproteobacteria bacterium | reverse complement strand
CGGATGTCGGATGTCGGATGTCGGATGTCGGATGTCGAATGTCGAATGTCGAATGTCGAATGTCGAATGTCGAATGTCGTATGTCGTATGTCGTATGGCCTATGGTTTAGGGCTTATGAAAGGGCAAGGGGTGAATTCATTTCGGGGCCTGGATATACCTGTTTGGATCTTTAGATGGGGGGTGTGTTGACTATTAACCCTGCTTTCAAGAACTTTCATCTGGCTAGATCCTAATAGGCTATTGGCCCTCAAGGCGTAGTTAAGGGGTTTTTCTACTACTTGTTTTTGTACGCCTAGTGGTTGCAATTGATTGCTACCGATCTGTGATGCAGAACCGATAACCCCTGTAGATACCAGGACAATTAAAGTATGTTTTTCTTTTTTGGGTTAGGAACGGTTGGCATTGATCTAAAGCCACCCCTCATCAGCAAGAAAAGGTCATTAGTAATGAGGGGTCAATAACAGGCAAACGGGCCTTTTCACAGCCCTGTAGGAAGACCGTTAATCAGGATGTTTGGTTAATATTGCTTTTCGCTGGCTTGCTAGCTGAATTGAGAGGTAAAAACCTCCTCATTGAAGCCGACAATCAGGGTTTTACCCAGCTGCAGGGTGGGTGCTCGCATGTTACCGGTTGGGCCTAGCATGGCCGCCAATGCTTCGGTAGAACTTTCTGATTTCAGGTCAAATTCCGCGATTTTTTTACCTTTTAGAGCGATCAGCTTGTTGGCTTTGTCCATTAAGGTTTGGCAATCTGCTGATTGCAGTTTTCTGCTCGCCAAGGCAGTTTCTTTAATGCTGATATTATTTGCTTCCAAAAACTTGGATGCTTTGGTGCAGGTCGTTCAGCCCTTACGCAGGTAGTACCAGTCAACGCCCTTTGACATATCCTTTCTCGCTTTTAGTTCGTCAATATTATTAGGGATACTAGCAGAGATATCGGGCCAGTTTAATCCCTTTGTGGCTAGAATGATCGAGATATACAGTAGACACACCCAGCCGCCAGTGCGACACTCGCCAACGGAATAAGCGAGGATCAGGATGAAGTCGAATAAGCCTTTGAGATTGTCGAAACTGGTCAAGGTCATGTCCGTGCTGACGTTAACATTGTTATCAGCGCTTGGCTGCTTTGCTCAGGAATATTCTAAACTACCAGCAACCATGGCATGGAGTGCATATAACCTGGGTACCACCGGCTATAACCAGGCGGTGGCAATAGCAAAAATGTTAAAAGACCGACATGCCGTTACGCTGCGCGTGATACCCGCCAAGAATGATGTTTCACGGTTGTTGCCCCTGCGAGTCAAGCGGGTGCATTTTTCAGCCAATGGCGTATCTACTTATCTCGCGCAGGAAGGGGTTTTCCAGTTTTCAGCGCGGAAATGGGGACCTTTACCTGTGCGTATGGTGCTCATGTCTGTCGGATTTTCGAATCAAGGCGTCGCCGTGCCAGCATCGTCAGGTATAACGCGTATATCACAATTGAAGGGCAAGCGAGTTCCCTGGGTGCATGGAGCACCAGCATTGAATATTTCTACCCAGGCAGTGATGGCGTGTGGTGGGCTGACCTGGGAGGATGTGGAAAGGATCGATTTCCCAGGTTATGGTTCCATGTGGAATGCGATTGTTGATGGGCAGATTGACGCCGCATACGCTACCACTGTATCGGGGCCGGCACGCAAGCTGGAAGCGTCTCCCAGAGGGATTCGATGGCTGGCTATGCCTCATAATGATGAGGCCTGTTGGCAGAGAGTGTTATCCATCGCGCCTTACTTTACTCCCCATATGGCGACCCGCGGAGCTGCCATTGATGATGACCATCCTCACGAAGGGGGAACCTATCCTTATCCAATTTTGACTGCACTGGCGAGCCAGGATAAAAACCTGGTGTATTTACTGGCAAAGGCGATTGTTGAAGGTTTCGATGATTATAAGATGGCTGACCCGGGTTCCATTGGCTGGGATATTAATCGTCAGCAGTTTCAATGGGTGGTGCCCTTCCATGATGGTTCGGTAGAGTATTTCAAACAGTTGGGTATGTGGACGCCAGAACGTGCCGCACATAATCTTGCGCTAATTCGGAGGCAGGACCTGTTAGATAGTACCTGGCAGGAAATGTTACGCAAAGATATTTCAGAGGATGATGCTTTTTCAGCACAGTGGTATCAATTGCGTGCTATGAGATTGAAACAGGCTGGATTTGATCCGGTATGGGAAGAAATCTGATGAGCGAACAAGTCAGGCCCGCATCGCTACAGGCCTTACTCGCAGTCATCACAGTACTGACTTGTTTTCTCGTCATCGACCAGTTGAGAATATTTGGCAGGCCTTGGCTGTCTGGTGTCATCGAGCTCGAGACCCAGTACTACTTTGTTTTGATAGCGCTGCTGTTACCTGTGGTTTTTTTAATCTATCCGTTAAGGCTACCCTGGTTGGCTCGGCCTGTCCTGATTGGGTTTGACCTGACGCTGGCGTTGGCCGCTTTTATGGCGCCAATGTGGTTGGCCTGGCATGCCCATGCCATACTCGACGAGGGCTGGGAGTTTGTTGCCCCGGATAGCGCTGTGATAGCTAGCGCCATGCTTTGGTTGCTGGTTCTAGAAGGCGTTCGGCGCACTTCAGGGCCAATGCTGTGCGGTTTGGTAATGTTGTTTTCTATTTATCCGCTGGTCGCTGATCAGGTTCCTGAAATGGTTTCAGGAATGGCTATCAGCTTCAAGGAGGCTGCGGCTTACCACGCTATGAGTATAGAGAGTATTGCTGGATTGCCGTTCCGTGCTTTTGCTACTCTGGTAATTGGTTTTCTGGTATTTGGCGCTACTCTGCAACATACCGGTGGTGGTCGATTTTTTATCCAGTTGGCCTTTGCCTTGATAGGCAGTGTGCGAGGAGGGGCTGCTAAAGTTGCTATCGTCTCCAGCGGACTCATGGGCTCCATGAGTGGAAGTGTTATAACCAATGTAATGACCACCGGCCAGCTAACTATTCCGGCGATGGCAAGGAATGGTTTTAGCGCGCGTACCGCAGCTGCAGTAGAAGCCTGTGCTTCTACTGGTGGGGTGCTGTTGCCGCCGATCATGGGTTCAACGGCGTTTATAATGGCTTCCTTTCTTGATATGCCGTATTACCAGGTAGCGGCAGCTGCCTTTATTCCCGCTATCTTGTATTTCACTGCTTTATTCTTTCAGCTTGATGCCTATGCAGCGCGTCATCAGTTGCAGGGCTTACCCGCAGCTGAGTTACCGAAATTAAATGAAGTAGTCCGCGACGGCTGGTTTTATATTGGCGCTTTTGTCTTACTGATTGTCCTGCTGCTGGTATTGCAACGCGAAGCGATGGCCCCTTGGGCTGCCAGTCTGGCTCTGCTAATCATAAACCAAGTCTCTGCCAGGCATCGTTTAAGCTGGGCTGCAGCCCTGAAACTATTGTCCAGTATGGGTCAGCTTCTGGCTGAATTATTGACCATTCTCTGTGGGGTCGGTTTGATTATAGGTGCTTTATCAGTGACCGGTCTGTCCGGGACCTTGGTTAATGAGTTGTTGTTTATGGCAGGTGACGATACTGCGGTATTACTGCTAAGCGGCGCGATCACCAGTTTTCTGCTTGGGATTGGTTTGACCGTAACAGCAGCCTATGTTTTTCTGGCGATTGTCCTGGCTCCTGCGCTCTTGGGTGGTGGGCTGGATCCTCTCGCAGTGCATTTGTTTATACTTTATTGGGGCATGTTGTCTTTTATTACCCCGCCAGTAGCGCTGGGTGCCTTTGCGGCAGCCTCTATTGCCGGCTCAGGGCCGGTAAAAACAGGCTTTGAGGCTATGCGCCTGGGTCTGGCCACCTACTTGATTCCTTTTTTGTTTGTTATGAATCCAGCCCTGATAGGTCATGGCGGTGTAATGGACACCGTTCAGGCAGTTTTGGAAGCATTGTTAGGTATTTATTTGCTCGCTGGTGCAGCCCAGCGCTATTTGCCTATTGTAGGCGAATTGCCTGTCCTCGCTGCTATATCGGTGGGCGTTAGTGGTTGCCTGATTGCTTTACCAGGTCTGGAAGTCATCGAGATGAATTGGTCAAATAGTCTGGGTAATACAGTTGGCTTGGTTTTGTTTATATTGACCTGGCTTATCATTACGGTTGTATTTAAGAGTTTGTCTCCGCAGAAGGAAAAAGGCTCTTAAATGGTTCCAGCACAGTCGTTCCGGTAAGTTCCTGGCTCAATTTCAGCATGAGGTCTTCTGCATCGAGTATACCTTGATGCTGGTAGTTACAGGCCTGTAAAGCAAATTCCAGACGATCTATTTTCTTGACGAAGCGAGCTTCAGCGGTGTTTTGGTCTTCATATTCGTGCCAGTCCAGAAGCAGCGACTCACAGGAGGGAATGGCGCCGATAATTTTGTCAACAGCGGCTTTTTCGAGTTGGAATTTGTCAGTTTTTGTGACCTGATCCTGGGGTGTCAGGTCGCCGGCATAGACTTCGCCTAGATCGTGAACCAATGCTAATCTCAAGACTTTCTCCCTGTCCAGCTCGGGATGATTTTCAAGTAACAGCAGGCATAGGAATGCATTACCGAAACAGTGTTCCGCGACTGACTCGCATCTAGCTTCGGGTATATCTCGCTGTAACCAGCCTTTTCGGTATACTTGTTTTAAATGAAGAATTTCAAACCAGGCTCTGATCAAGGGTAGGGCGGTATGATCGGGTAGGTTTTCTTCGGTCAAGGGTGCTTTTTCGGTATTCATGATTAGTTTTTCGCTAGAGTGTTGGTGTTAATTGGTGGGACCTCGCTGGACCTGGCCAGCAATCTATAGGATCGGTCGGATATTGGCATAGAGAAAGTGGCTACATAATAATTATTCCTGGTGGTTTACTTTGTTGTCGAGGTTTAGTTAGTGTCTGGAAGGTCTGGCTTGACCTTAAAGTTGAGGATGGATTCAACGCTGGCCGCTAGATTGATAAGCGCATTATCCTGACCTTGCAGGTGACTGATCGATAGTCCTACTGGCAGGTTCGACACCTCTCCCATGGGTAGACTAATGTGGGGGAAGCCTGCTACCGCTGGATAGGTTGAGAAGCCACCTAGAACAACGTCACCCTTTTCATAATCTATGGGCCAGGCGGGGCCGATGGTGGGCGCGATGATGGCATCCAGCTGATACTCTTTGAACAAAGCCCTGAGTCCATGTCGGGTTTCTGCCAGGGCTCTTTGCCGAGCCTGAAGGTAAGTGGTTTTATCATGCTTTGTCAGGGCCGCTGCTTTCTCAAATATGTCCTGTGGGAAAAGCGCTAGCTCTTGCTCTGATTGGGTTTGATTAAATGCAATCACCTTGTCTAAATCCAGCGATGATAACGGGTTGCTGAGGCCGTTAAAGTAAGCCTTGAGATCCTGTTGGAATTCCCAAAGTAATATCAGGTAACTATCAGCCTGGAACTCCGCATATGACGGCTCTAGTAAGAGACCATCAATGACTATGGCACCGCTCTGCTCAAGCTGCCCGAGTGAGAGTTGAAATTGTTCATCCAGTTCGGTGTGGTATCCAGTGGCCGAGCGGATGACGCCAATGCGCTTGCCCTGAATTCTCTCCGGTTGTAGTGGGAGGCTTGATTCAGCGGCTTGCATGGCCTGGAAGAGGAGGTTCGCTGATGCGACACTATTAGCAAGGGGCCCAGCGGTGTCCTGCGTATGGGCGATGGGAACGATGCCCATTTGAGGCAGTTGACCAATCGATGGTTTGAAACCAACCACACCATTTACACTGGCTGGACAGATGATAGATCCATTGGTTTCAGTTCCGATGGCCAAAGGCGCTAACCTGGCAGCAATAGCGACGGCTGAGCCGGAGCTTGAACCACATGGGCTACGGTCAAAGTCATGGGGGTTTCTGGTTTGCCCACCAACGGCACTCCAGCCTGAGGTCGAGTGTTCCGAACGGAAGTTGGCCCATTCGCTGAGATTGGTTTTGCCGAGAAGGATCGCCCCTCTGGCACGCAGATTAGTAATAATGGCAGCATCCCTTTCGGTGTAATTGTCTGCCAGTGCAAGAGACCCGGCTGTGGTGGGTAATTCAGTGATATCGATATTGTCTTTTATCAGCACCGGGATACCTGCTATGGGGTGTAGCTTCTCACCCATTTGCCTTCTTTTATCAATATCGCTGGCTTGCTCCAACGCCTTGGGATTGATGCTGATGACGGCATTAAGCATCGGGTTCAATTGTGAGATTTTTTTAAGGTAGGCCTGGGTCAAAGCAAGGCTGGTTATCTGGTTTGCTTGTAATGCCTCGCTTATGGCAATGGCGTCTGCCTGGTCTATCAGTTCAGTAAGGTGCTTGTCAGGTAAAGTAGGGGGCACTTGAGCATTGGCTGTGGATAGTTGTGGTAAGACTAGCATGAGACAAGTAAGGCAGATATGGGAAATTTTCATGAGTGTCTTAACCTTTCTATCCAGTGATTTGCATGGGTGCCTGTGCCTGTAATCAGGCTATGAGGTCTGTTTGGTAAGCTTTGGTTAGGTCAATGAGGTCGTGCGGGCTTAATTCGATTTCAATACCTCTATTGCCGCCGCTAATGAAAATGGTGCTGTGGCTTGCAGCAGCTTGATCGAGGAAGCAGGCTAATTGTCGCTTCTGGCCAAGGGGACTGATGCCTCCTGCAAGGTATCCGGTTAATGATTGAATTTTATCAGATGGTGCCATGGTGGCCTGTTTTGCTCCAGCGGCTCTGGACAGCTTTTTCATGGATAGCTGCTCGCTTATCGGTACCATGGCAACTATAAACCCACTTGGATTGAGTTCAACGATCAGAGATTTGATTACTCGCGCCGGATCGAGGTATAACTTCGATGCGGCTTCAATGCCATAGTCAGTTCGATTTGAATCGTGGTCATATTCGTGAATTTTAAACTGGATGTTGGTTTTTTTTAAGAGAAGGATAGCCGGAGTCATGGTTTATTCTATCGGAAACGACAGCGAGAAACAGAGCTCAGTTTGGAATGGCCTGGTTTGATGGAGCCAGGTTTGCACTTTTTATTGTAAAATGACTATGGTCATCCGACCGCTTAAAAGTCCTGAATTGATTTGGTTATTTTCAGGAAGGTCGCGATTATTGTCCATTAAGAATTTTGGGGCAAATGGGTAACCAATGGCACAAGGATAACCCGTGGAGAAATGCTATACGGAAGACGGCTAAAGAGCTGCTATATAGAGCTGCGATATATAGAATCGGCAAAGGATTTCGATATGAGTAGTCAGTAGTTAACAGGTGCAGGGCAGGTCAGCGTTTCACAAGGTAGTATGGATAAGCTATCTAGGGATTAGCTATCAATGAGGTGCTAGAGATAAGCTGTTTGATAGGGTATCAAAGATAAGTGGTAACGAGGTTTAGCGCTGGCCATCACTGGGGTCAATAAGGGGAATAATGTCAATGGAGCTGATTAGAATTGTTAATAGGGGAATCTGCGGAACTGTGGAAAGGTTATTGCCGCTAAGTCTGTTGCTGATGATGCTGTCTTTGGGTATGTCAGGATTAAGTTCAGCCAGCGTAGCTGGAGCTAATGTAACGCCCTCTGCTTCGCTCGAAACAGAAACCGGGCAATCAGCGAGTTCGGAATGGGATGTAGCTGCACCGGACTATACTGTTGACGCCTTACCCGCAAGGATCAGTACTTCCACCGGAACCTGGATGAGCCTGGATGTGTCACCTGATGGTCGGCAAGTGGTGTTTGATTTATTGGGTGATATTTATCTCCTGCCCATTAATGGAGGCGAAGCGGTGCCTATCATTGAGGGGATTTCCTGGGATATTCAACCGCGATTCAGTCCCGATGGCGGTTCGATTGCTTTTACCTCTGACCGCGATGGTGGCGATAATATTTGGACCATGGAGCTTGCCACAGAGACGTTTCGGCAGGTGAGTTTTGAAAGTTTCAGATTGTTAAATAATCCCGTATGGCATCCAAGCGGAAATTATATCGCTGCACGTAAACACTTCACGACTTCAAGGTCTTTGGGTGCTGGAGAGATCTGGACCTATCATGTAAAGGCCGGAGATGGCGCGATGGGTGTCCCACTGGTAAAGCGGCCGAGTCCCAATTATCAGAAAGAATTAGGTGAGCCTGCTTATGGCAGTCAGGGCGACCTGCTTTATTACACCCAGAGTGCAACCCCAGGCAATACTTTTATCTATCATGAAGATAGCAATGGTGCTTTGTTTGCAATCAAGAGACTGAATCTGACAGATGGCAGTACCGAAGTGGTTGCTGGGGGCGCAGGTGGCGCGGTGAGAGCAACGCCGTCGCCTGATGGTGTTTGGTTGGCGTATGTAAAGCGAGTTAGGGCGGCGTCAAGGCTGTTTATAAAAAACCTGCAAAGCCAGGAAGAGATTATGCTGGTGAGTGATCTTGATCCGGATATGCAGGAAACCTGGGGAGTCTATGGTCT
>JABIZD010000209.1 GCA_018666555.1 Gammaproteobacteria bacterium | reverse complement strand
CACCAGTCAAATGGACGTAAACCCTGAAAACTTTATTAAATTAATCTTCCGTCAGGGTGACCCGTCTAAAGCAGGACAGCCGGCCGGCACGGCTTTTACCCGTATTCAAAACGGCTGGTTCGGAGGACAAACTGAGCCTCCTGAGAGCACCATTGACGAGACTGTTGTCCTGCCGGAGGAGTTGCTAGCCTATGGCCATGCACTTTCTCAAAACGGATTTTTTGGACCCAATTCCTGGTACATGAATCACCAGCTAAATTTTGAATATGCGCAAAATTCGGTTAATGCTGGCAACCTGGACATGCCGGTGCTTTTTATTGCTGCCCGATATGACTATACCTGCGAGGCCATCACCTCATCCCTGGCCGCGAAAATGCGACTGGCCTGCACCTCTCTAACAGAATCAATCATCGATAGTGGGCACTGGATGGCGCAGGAAAAGCCAGCAGAAGTGAATCAAACTCTCTGTCACTGGCTGCATACACATATCCTGGACAGCTAGCTGAAATCAAATAGCCCGGTAATCAGAATAGCCCCTATTGCCAGCGGTACGGCAAAGCGAATCAGGTAATGCCAGACCTTGAACCATCCAGAACCCTCCAAACCCAGTTCCGAACGAATCATTTCCGGCGACATTACCCAGGCAGCAAACACGGCCAGTAGTAAACCACCAATGGGTAACATAATCTGATTTGAAATAAAGTCGACTATGCCGTTGAAATCCATTCCTGCCAGTTGCCAGTCCGCAATCAGCGTATAACTCAAAATACTGATCATAGAAACCAAACTGATGGCAACCATCACAGACCCGGTACTTTGTAATCGGGATTTGTTGAATTTTTGACTAAACCAGGCAACCAATGGCTCAACAAACCCTACCATGGAGGTGATAGCAGCAACCGAGAGCAGCAAGAAAAACACTGACCCTAGCAACCTCCCCATAGGCAACTGAGCAAAGGCGACTGGCAGAACCTGAAAGATAAGACCAACGCCTCCTGCAGGGTCAAGGCCAAACCGAAATACCATTGGAAATATCATCAGACCCGCTAACAGGGAAATGCAGGTATCTGCTACCAGTACCAGGATGGAACACTTCACTATTGAAAGAGATTCAGGAAGATAAGAACCGAAGATCATCATGCCAGCCATAGCTACACCGACCGAGAAAAATGCCTGGCCAACCGCCGCTAGAAAAGTGGCTCCAGTGACCTTGCCAAAATCAGGTGCAAACAAGTAATTAAGCGCCTCAAGGAAACCTCCGGCTACTGCATTGTAGATAACCAGCCCTACCATCAGGAAAAATAACATAGGCATCAATACAGCCACTGACCTCTCTATGCCTTTTTCTACCCCCGCCGAGATGATTATCCCCGTAATCAGGAGTGCCACCCCAGTCCAGACCACCATACCTGATATGTTAGATTGAATGAGCCCAAACCGATCACTGGCTGAATCCAAGGCCGCACTGCCAAACCCAGAAAAAGTCACCTCAAACAAATAAGATAGCACCCACCCGGCAATCACCGAGTAAGTTCCCATAATCAGAAATGCTGTCATCAGGTTCCAGTGCCCGACGTGCCGCCAGTTACGACTACCCTGGGACATACCGGCAATAGACTCCATAGCCTGGGGTGGAACATCACGACCATTTCTGCCAATGGCGATCTCTGCAATAAGAATGGGCAATGCAATCAATACGGCACAACCTAAATAGATCAGTACAAATGCGGCACCACCATTTTCACCAGTAACATAGGGAAAGCGCCAGATATTACCTAAACCAATGGCAAACCCAGTAGCCGCCATCAAAAACCCGAATCGGCTTTTGAACCGCTCATGTATCCGCATTTTATTTCTCCATCAGAGCCCTTCCAGGAACAGGCCCACTTGATGATTATTTCCCGGTAACCATGCCAGGCTCACCTGAGTGAGTTCATTTCTACCTGTATTGATCTCAAGCTTTATTTCAGTTGGCTAAAAGCCACTGCCGAACTAATTTAACACCGCCGCGGACTCGAAGAAAATCTTCACCGCCCTGGTTTCCTGCTGGATGAACAATATAAGCTGGGCCACAGTAGTTGATTCTTACCTTTGCTGCTAACCAAGCTGGTAATCAGTTTGCTCATCAGCCACTTGTTCAGCCAGTTCGTACTGGCTTCTATCCTCGCAGAAAATGAACTCGATTTGAATCTGCAATCAATGCTGGCTGCATTAGCCGTGCCCCGGTTGCCAAGTTCTTTGTTGCTCTCGCACTTTCCAGGAGCATGACAAAGCCTGGCATGGCCGTCAGGCTATTTGAGCAGTCTAACCCAGCCAGAGAAGGCTGGCTCATGACTTTTGCAGCCAAAAATCTGAACGAGCAGGCATAGCCAAACCAAGCGTCGACATGTTCAAGTCAGTCCAGGCCTATAAGTTCGCGACTGGAGCGTTTGAGCACATCGCATGGGTTACCATCCGCGGCAAGATATTTGCTCAGATCCCGGCAACAAAAGAAAATTTTATAATATAAAAACCATTTTCAATTTTTTTCTAAAGACCTAGGGTCAATACTGAACGGGTCAGGTCAGCATTGTGTTATGGTGCTGAATCCGTCAATCGCTTCAATATAAAAATGGTGGGTTCAACTGATCCCACTTAAAGAGATAAAACATGCCTGAATCAAATGATATCCTAGAAATAAGACAATCCGTCAGGCAGTTATGTGCCAAGTATGGTGAGGATTATTGGCTCCAGTTAGACAGAGACAGAGGATTCCCTACAGAGTTTGTAAGTGAACTGACCCAATCTGGTTTTCTTACCGTACTGATTCCCGAGGAATATGGCGGCGCTGGATTAGGCGTCTATGAGGCGTCTATTATTATGGAAGAAGTCTGCAGATCAGGTGCTCACGCTGGTGCCTGCCATGCACAGATGTATGTCATGGGTTCTGTTCTCAGGCATGGCAGTGAAACCCAGAAAAAGACCTACCTCCCAAAAATCGCCGCTGGCGAACTGAGATTACAAAGCTTTGGCGTCACCGAACCCACCACCGGGACTGATACTACCAGCTTAAAGACCATGGCACGGCGCGACGGCGATAATTACATCATTAATGGCCAGAAGGTTTGGATCAGTAGAATAGAGCACTCGGATCTCATGGTACTGCTGGCCAGAACAACTGATAAAAAAGAAGTCACAAAAAAAACCGACGGGCTTTCTGCATTTATTGTCGATGTGGGTGCGGCCGTAGGCAATGGCCTGGAAATTCAGCCCATTGAATCCATGATTAACCATCACTCCTGTGAGCTATTCTTTGATGACTTGGTTCTGCCAAAGGCAAACCTTTTAGGAGAAGAAGGCAAGGGCTTTAAAGTCATACTTGATGGCATGAATGCGGAGAGAATTTTAATTGGCGCTGAATGCGTCGGCGATGGCCGGTATTTTATTGACAAGGCCTCCGCCTATGCGCGTGATCGTAGGGTATTTGGGCGCCCTATTGGCCAGAATCAGGGCGTCCAGTTTCCTATCGCTCGCTGCTATACCGAAGTTGAAGCTGCCTGGCTTATGGTAGAAAAAGCCGCAAAAATGTTCGATGCCGGTGAAAGCTGCGGTGCAGAAGCCAATATGGCCAAAATGCTCGCATCAGAGGCTTCCTGGCATGCTGGCGATGTCTGCATGCAAACCCATGGAGGCTTCGCGTTTGCCAAAGAATACCATATTGAACGGAAATTCAGGGAAACCAGGCTCTACCAGATTGCGCCCATATCGACTAATTTAATACTCAGTTTCATTGGCGAACACGTGCTGGATCTGCCCCGCTCATTCTGATTATCCCTGGGATGACTCTGCCAGTGTAACTCGATCTCCCAGTGATATAGTGCCCTTACCAGGACAGGCAAGGTAAGTACCAAACATGACCCCCCCAGCATAATGATTTTCGCGACGTCTGTATCGACTCAAGGTCTGCAGCGGTTCCTTACTTGAAAGATCGCTTTCCTGAGAGAAAGTGGTAACCGCACAGCGCTCACAAACGACCATGTTCTGTAGATTTACAGTGGGCAAGACGAGCTGCTGAAGCGCATCTTCCTGATAGGCTAGCAACCCCCTCAAGACCAGGTTTGGCCTGAAACGATTCATCAGGACTGGCGCTGATAATCGACTATTCAGATCGAGCAAAGTCGCCTCATTGGTTAGTAGAACAGGGGCAATATCAACAAACTTCGCCTGTTTCATTCCATCGATGAGTTTAAATTCAGCTAATGGGACAGCTAACGGGTCAGCACTGGCTGCCTTAACCAATCGCACCGTTTCCTCCAAACAGTGACTTAACCAGTTCGCTACAGCCTCACCCATATCGATGGTTGCCACAGTTCGGGTAATAGACATCAGTTGTCCGCCTGGACCGCTTGACTGGGGTTCTAGAAGAAAAGACTTCCTGCCGGGGTAATTTAATTCCAGGCCGTTCTTGCTCCAGACCGCCTGCAGATATTTTAATCTGGGGATCTGTTTCTGGGCGACTCTTTTACCATCACGAGTAACCGTAAACACCCTGTCGCCTGTAAATCCTTCGCTGGTCACCTCAACTGTTTCTAGCGATGAGCCGCGGCTGCCCTTAATTGGGTATATCACTAAATCCGCTACACTAATATCCGTCATCACCGTTTCCTGGCTTCGTCACCTTTGCAGTATATAATTTATTCAAGCCAACTTTAAAATTTTACTTCTTGGCCACAACAGGCATTTTCTATTACAGCATCCGGCCATACCAGCAAGACTTGATTTCGGTTATAACCATGTCACTACGTCTTAGCCTGCGCTATGGGGCAAGCCAACCTTTCATCACCAGGCAGAGGGACAACTTGGACTGTGCTGGTGTGGTTTTCTGGTCTGGGAGGCCTGGATCGAAGACATTTCAGGTAACCAACCTCCGCCATGACAACCAACCCAAAAAGTTGTTCTAGCGCAATACAGGTTGGTCTTGGCGATCTGGCTGCTATGGCTTAGCGGGGTTCAAGAGCAACATTGGCTTGCCCTATTTGCACCAGCGCACTCGCACAAATTCGGTGCGCGGAACGCGCAAACAAAACCAGTAGAAAAACCGCAATAAGCAGGTCAGGGAGACCAGATTGACTTATCCAAACAGCGCCTGCCGCCAGGATTACAGCGATGCCCTCAAAGACATCATTCCTCGAGCACTCCCACACAGAGGCCATATTGATATCATCATCACGAAACGGCGTCAGCAGGAAAAGACAAAACAGATTGGCGAAAAAGTTCAAACAAGCCGCTATTCCCATTGTCTCGGAAATAGGAACCTCTAGATAAAAACAACGGTATAAAATCTGCATAGCTACCAACCCTGCAGCCAGACTGATGAGTATGCCCTTGAACAGAGCTGCTCTTGCTTTAAGTAACAAACCCGCTCCGACGACGGCAAAGCTTACAGCGTATGTCAAAGCATCTCCCAAATTATCAAGGGTACCCGAAAGCAGGGCCGAGGACTGTGAGAGATAAGAGGCAAATACCATCATGCAGAAAGTAAACAGGTTTATCAGCATCACGCTGAGTAGAACCTTTTTTTGTCTGCCTTCTATAGTCGAGAAGTCAGATTCGTTTTCGCAGGCGCATCCAGACATTTATTCATTTCCTATAGCAAGGCTAAAGCATACGAAAATCAGAACTGAAACCCAACCAGATATGCAAAAGCAGTGGCACGGATTCAGATCCCTGCATCCCTTCAGCAACCGTTAATTCATCTCGACCAGAACGGACTGTATAACTCCATCCCATTGCCACGAGGTCGCTAGAGTCCCCGCAGAGCTACGGTTATCGGTTGCCGGGCTGCAGCAACTGACGGGAACAGACCACCTATCAGACCCAGTAAGCATGACCAGGTGATACCTTGAACAATCAGCTCACGAGTGACTGCAAAATCAAAGGACACCTGTGAAAACGTTGCCCCCATGGTTGAGGCGGTATAGCCATTAAAAAAGGTATAGGCAATGGCGCTGCCCAATGAACCACCCAGTAGCGCTAGCATGATTGATTCTACTAGCACTGAGATCACGACTGGGATGGGGCTAAACCCCAGCGCCCTTAAGGTTGCTATTTCCACCGAACGGGTAGAAACGGCAGAATACATGGTATTGAGAGCACCAAAGATCGCTCCCACCGCCATTATCGCAGCAACCCAGTAACCAAAATTAGTTATCAACGAGGTAATTCCCGTAGACTGCTCGTTGTAATAGGACGATTCTCTGACTGCTTTTGTTTCCAGTTGGGGATCATCCTCCATGGCATTTCCAAACACCTCCAGGTCCAACGGCGATTCAAGCCTGGCTATCATGGAACTGTAGCCCCAACCACGGTTTAGTTCAGCTACCAATATCGCATTATCAACCCAGACTTCCGATTCATGAATCGAACCTCCACTTTCGAACAAGCCAACAACCTTCCATTTCGCACCCCTTATCTGCAACTGTGCACCTAGGTCGATCCCCTGAAACTGATTTGCTGCCTTTACCCCTGCAATTAGCTCAAATCTGCCGAACTGAAAATTTCTCCCCTCCACTATTTCTACTTCATTTCTGATTTTAAATGATTCGGGTTCGACCCCTCGCATCGGCATATTGGCATCAGAGTTATTCGC
Organism: Gammaproteobacteria bacterium; assembly: GCA_018666555.1. Classification (GTDB taxonomy): domain Bacteria; phylum Pseudomonadota; class Gammaproteobacteria; order Pseudomonadales; family Azotimanducaceae; genus UBA9926. The sequence continues at coordinate 6,141 of JABIZD010000209.1, read as the reverse complement.
TCGTTTCTTAATATCCGCGATCACATAGGTTTCCCCGGCTACCAGCGGATTACCATCGATACGAGCAAGCCCCGGCATGGTTTCTATCTGCCTAGCTTCATCTACTGGCACACTGCTGCCCATTTCTGAGTCAGAACCCGCTCTAATAACGATGGCACGATCAGCCTGCCCGGCTCCGCGCAATGTCGCTTCAAAGCCCTGAGCCATGGACAGAATCGCTATCAAAACAGTAACAACGCCAGCAATACCAACAACAATCACCATAGAAGATGCTTTTCGTGCCGGCAGGTTTCGCAGATTCATCAGGGTGATAACGAAGATCTGGTTCAATGTACTCATTGGTGGTCTCCCAAAGCATCCACAATATTCAACCGCATGGCACGCAGAGCAGGCGGCAAACCGACAATAAGAGCCATTAAAAAGGCCAAACCAACCCCCTGGGCCACAATAAAACCTGATAACTCGACGCCATTAAAAACCGATACCGACTGACTGAATTTGGTTAATAATCCCGCAGCCAACATCAGACCAGGCAAACTACCAACCAAAACAATCAGGAGCGCCTCACACAAAACGATCATCAGAACGCTGACATTACTAAAGCCAATGGTCTTGAGTATGGCCAGTTCCGGTATTCTCTCTCGGATGGCTTGTGCCATGGTATTTCCAGTCAATAATAGGATAGTAAAAAACACGGCTGATAAAATACCCGTCATAATCAAGCCGATATCACCTACCTGCTTGGCGAACATCTGGTTATAAGCCTTCTCTGTGGTTGTTTTAGTCTCATCCGAACTATTCGCAAACAGCCTGTCAATTTCCGCTGCGATTGCTGCACTGTCATCGGGATTATTAATCTTGGCAACAATATTGCCAACCGTACCTTGACTCCATTGACGGTATTCATCAAAAAACTCAAAATTGATAAACATCTGGTCTGTTTCAACGGATTCGTTAGCAACATCATAAATTCCGACCAGGTCAAATTCCCAAACGGTATTATCTTTGTTAGGCCAGATGTCACCGATGAGCGGTATCTTATCTCCAAGCTTGAGGTTGTAGGTTTCGGCAAGCGGCCTGCCGATGATGGCTCCTGTCCTGGTCTGAACAAACGCCGCTTTTTCAGCATCGGTCAGCAAATACTCAGGATACATGGCAAGAAAACTTTCCGGAGGCACCGGCCAGCGAGGGAAAAATTGACTCGTATCCTGATAGACCCCACCAAACCAGGAACGATGCGAGACCAGTTCAACTCCAGTAATTGCATTGATGGCCACTGCGTGATTTTCTGGAAGCGGATCAATAATTGAATATTTAGGAGCAATGATCAGTCGATCCACGCCTGAAAAATCAACTCCCTCGGAGAACGCAACCGAAACGGACTGCAACAACCCAAATAACAGGAATGCGACGAAGATACTCGCCAGGGTCAGAAAACTACGCAGTGGTTTTCTGTAAAGGGCGCTCCAAATCAGACCTAGATACTTCATGCTGTCTGACTACCGCTTAGACTACCTTTATCAAGGTACAAGCAATGATTTGCATGATCGGCTGCTTTAGGGTCGTGCGTAACCATGACAATGGTCTTACCATACTCACGATTTAGCAACTGTAGCAGTTCCAGAATTTCATCCGCCGTAGCTCGATCAAGATCACCGGTAGGTTCATCACACACAAGTAACCCTGGATCCGACACAATTGCTCTGGCGATGGCAACGCGTTGCTCCTGTCCACCTGACAATTCTGTAGGCCTGTGACTCGCTCGGTCCTGCAATCCAACGACGGCCAACGCCGCCAATGCCCGTTTTTTTCGCTCCTTCCGGTTCAAATTAGTTAACAGCAAAGGCAGCTCAACATTTTTCTCCGCAGTTAACACCGGCAATAAATTATAAAACTGAAATACAAAACCGACATGCCGGGATCTCCATGCAGCTAATTTACCCTGAGTCAGTTTGTCAATCCTCTCCCCATCTATCGAAATGGAACCCGAGGTTGGCGTGTCCAATCCCCCAATCAGATTGAGCAGGGTTGTTTTGCCGGAACCAGAAGGCCCCATGAGCGCTAGAAAATCCCCTTTTTCAATTTGCAGGCTAATCTCGCTTAATACGGGTATGGCTACCTTACCGCGGTGGTAATCTTTAGCGATATCAGCGATTTCTATCAGCGTTTCAGCCACGGTGAACCTCCTAATTAACGATTACTTCTTGACCTTCAGTAAGCACTTCAGCGAGCTGTCTGGTTACATCAATCACCACCCTTTCACCTTTTTGAACACCGGAAAGGATATTTCTATTATTGCCTTGCTTTAAACCAACCTTTACAGCTCGTATTTCTACGATTGAATCGATTACTACAAACACCACGTTTTCACCCTCAAGATTTACCACAGAATTATTAGGTATCAATACACCTACGGCATCGGAAGGCAACTGGATTACTTCTGGACCATCATCCATAAAAGAAACTTTAACGCCCATATCTGGCAGAATTCTGGAATCGCTTGCCTGAAAAGCGATACGCACCCTGACGGTCGCCTTATTTCTATCAGCGGTCGGAATGATAGTGATGACCTTGGCGTCAATTTTCCAATCAGGGTAAGAGTTCAGTGTCGCCGTGACCAGTTGGTCCGGTTTGACTCTATTGATATAGGACTCGTTGACATCCACCTCAATTTCGAGTGACTGCATGTCAACTATCGTGCAGATACCGGTCCGGGTAAACCCACCTCCAGCTGAAATCGGGGATATCATCTCACCTGGCTGCGCAGCTTTAGCGATAACGACGCCCGCAAAAGGAGCCCTGATTTCAGTATCATCAAGCTGTTGTTGCTGGACCTGTACACTGCTCTCTCCAACCTCGATGTCAATCTGCAGTGATGCTAATCTCGCTTTCAGCCGTTTCACCAAGAGATCTGCCCGGTCGAGCTCAGACTGGCTCGCCAGTTGTCGCTCAGAAAGCTGTACGGTTCTGGTAAACTGCAGTTCAGCTTCATTGAGTTGTACTTCAACTTCCAGCAGTCGGGATTGACTGGCCTTCAGCTGGGATTTAATCAAATTGTACTGCGCCAGTTGGGTGCTATTATCCAGTCTGGCAAGTAGCTGGTTGGCCTCGACATAGACTCCTTCCTCAATAAAGACTTCCATTACTTTACCAGTGAACTTTGACGAAACGGTGGCCTGACGTCTTGCCGTGACGTAACCACTAGCATCAAGTACCGTCTCACCTTGCGGTTTTTCTTGCTGGCCAGCTGGTTCGGCTCTGACCAGATTCACCAAAACCGGTTGTTCTCCTGACGCGAACCAGAACCAGCCGGATACAGACGCTGCCACAGCAATTATTACAACCAGCATCCAAACGGCGAGAGGATTACTGCTGTCTCGCTGAGCATCATTTATACTCAATTCGCCCAACAGGGCTTTCTTGTCATTCACGGCTTACTCCAACGAAGCATTCAGCATACGCAGAAAATTCAAACCCGGCAATTTTTCGTTGATGAGTAACGACTCCTGGCTGGTAGGCAGCGCAAACCTGAACAACCTCCATACTCGATTATCCAAAAAAACATACCTCCACATTCCTCAGCACCGAACAACAACCGGGTTCCGGTAAATTCCAACGCTGGCATTAGCCCATATCAAAACTCGGACAACCGTCCTATCCGATCCGGGTAATAGCAGTAACGAGCTTAAAAGCAATGCTAAAACCACAATATGACAATCAGCACCCGCTATAATTATTCGCTGGATACTTGACGATAATCCACCTTGATGTAACTATCTGGACCTGCTGTTCAGTATAATCTCGATAACGCTGAGTCATATTATACTTTCTGAATAGTCGACAAGCTATTTCCCGGGGCAAATCAATTCTATGAACAATCTAAACTCGCCACTCGATGACTCTAATGGCCCTGAATCTCCTGTAAGGGAAACCATCGCTATTGTTGGGGCCGGTATCTGTGGCCTATGCTGCGGTCTGGCGCTAGCCAAAAGCGGCCATCAAGTCACGATTTACGAACGAGATGTACCCTTACCCAGTGGAGACCCGGACGATATATTTTTTAGCTGGACTCGTCGAGGTGCGTCGCAATTTCGGCACCCTCATGCATTCCTCGCGGTCATGAGCAATCTCCTTGAAGAACAATTCCCAGACTTGATGGTCGAATTTTTCAAAGCTGGGGCTCGGAAAATTGCTTTCCAGGATATGCTCACCGACAAATTAAAGGAAAAATATACGCCGCTCCCAGGTGATGAAAACTTATGGCTGATGATGTGCCGAAGGGCGACTATGGAAATGGTGCTACGCCGCTATGCCGACAAACAACCCAACCTTGATATCCAATCATCTACACGCGTCAATGCAATGATATCCAGATCCCATCAGGGCAGTATTGAAGTGATGGGACTAAAGATTCAGAAACGCGAAGCGGGTGCTCAGGAAGAAAAAGTTTACGCCGACATCGTCATTGATGCCGGCGGCCGAAACAGTAAGTTCAAGCAATGGTTCAGATTGGCTGGCGCGCCCGTTGTCTCCGAACAAAACAGCGCGGAAATTGTTTATTACACTCGCCATTATCAATTCTTACCAGGTAACGAAGAACCGCCACGGTCAAGCAAAACCCGCTCCGCTGGTGACCTTGGTTATCTAAAATATGGGGTTTTCCCTGGCGATAGCGGCCATTTTGCCGTCATAATATGCGTACCCCTGCATGAAAAAAACCTCCACAGTTATGTCAAAGATGGTGAAGATTTTGATCGCATCTGTAGTCATATTCCAGGCCTGAAACCCTGGGTAGATTCAACACTTTCAAAAGCAACTACCGCTTCATTCGGAATGGGGAATATTAAAACCGTCTGGAACCACTTTGTTAAAAATGGAACACCGCTGGCTTTAAACTATTTCGCTATTGGCGATGCGGCACTCTATACCAACCCACTCTACGGCCGTGGTTGCAGCACAGGCATCATCCATAGTCACCTCCTCAACCGAGTGTTTAAAAACCATGATGATCCAGTTGAAAGAGCGCTTGTTTTCGACCAATGGACTGAGCGGGAACTCCGACCTATATTCAAGGCCAGCCTCAACGAAGACAAAAATGGGATTAAACGCGCTAAGGCGGTTCTTGAGGGGAGATCATCAAACCGTACCAGGGGATTCAAAAGCCAACTCGGCCTGGCTTTTGGTGATGCCCTGGCAAGAGCTTCACAAGAACAGATACATGTCCTCAGAGGCGCTCTGAAAACATTCAACCTCATGGAAAAACCCGGCGAATTTCTAAAAGACTGGCGCATACGCCTAACTATATTGCGCTACATGCTCATGGGTAGAAACAAAAACGCTTCTAACCGTATCGTGCCTGGCCCTACCCGAACGGAAATGCTGGCACTAATGGAAGATGACAAAGCCGCCTGAGGTCAATTGAGTCTCTGCGGCTAAAGCCATCCGCCAGGCTGAAAATAGCTTTATGGGCAGCCCAACTGGCTCAATACAAACTAATCATTGAGGTCATTTTAAGTGCTTTTGAGACGATGATATAATCTCCTTTGAAGCTGTAACACCTAACCTGTCCGCGTTAGCATCAGCGGGCAAACAGCAAGATCACCGCAGATTGAATAAAAGAGACTCTCATCTATGAGCCTGAAAATAAGTCCCATAACACCCACTATCGGTGCTGAAATCAGAGACCTTGACCTCGCTGAACCATTTTCTCCTAAAACATTAGCCGAAGTTCAAGCGGCGTTTACTAAACATCACGTTCTGGTCTTCCGCAATCAAACCCTTAGTCGTGCACAGCACAAGCAATTCGCCCTTCAATTCGGTGGCCTACATATTCATCCATCAAAGCTCAACGGGCTTAATCAAGACGATGCAGAAACTTTCATTATCAACATCAAACCCTCGGCAACTCAATCTAATGGTGAGCCTTGGCATTCGGATGTATCCTGCGCTTCCATACCGCCCTTCGCTTCCATCCTCTATATTACTGAAATCCCCGAAAACGAAGGCGGCGACACCCAATTCATGAATATGCACGCAGCTTTCGACAGCCTTTCTACCAACCTGCAAACACTCCTCCTGGACAAGACTGCGTTTCATGACGGTGAGCACGATTTAAAACACTATGGGATTAAATTAGAGCCT
>JABIZD010000204.1 GCA_018666555.1 Gammaproteobacteria bacterium | reverse complement strand
GGTTTCCTCGTTTAGCAGACAATGCAGGGAAAGATAATCAGAGCGCTCCAGCAGTTCATTAAACGAAACCGGTTCAACTCCGTCTCGGGTCATTTTGATCTCGGTGATATAAGGATCATGAGCGATAATATTCAGGCCAAATGCTTTAGCCCGACGCACCGTAGCCTCGGCCACGTTGCCATAAGCTAGAACCCCTAATGTCTGGCCAATTAAACGAGGCGTGTCATTTAAAAGCGGCCTACCCTCGTACCACCGACCTTCTCGAGCAATTTTATCCTGCAGCTTTAGCTGTCGGTAACAGGCCAATAACAGGCCCATGGCATGATCTGCCACCTCCTCTATAAAAATATCCGGTGTATTGGTTACAACGATGCCGTTTTCAGTCGCAGCATCAACGTCAACCATATCCACACCGACGCTGCCAACCCCAATGACCACGCATTTTTCCAGCGACTCAATAATGTTCCGCGAAATGGTAATTCCCCAGGATGTCAGCAATGCATCAGCATCACGGGCACCTTCAATAAAGGCCTCCTCAGTACTGGCATCAACTTCAACTATCTCTGCTACAGCATCTAAGGATTCCAACTCCAGGGCATAACGAGCCTTCAGGTCAACACTGGCCTGACGGGGTAGCTGTACAACAACTTTCTTTTTCATTGTCTGATCCAACGGTCTAAACAAGACAGTATTCCATAGCCTAGTCTGGAAAACGACCGGCATTTTATTGCTGGTGCCATATTAGATCAGTTGCATTTACCGCGAACCCCGTTGGTTGCGCTACTCCCAGGACAAAAACATCAGATCAAATGGCTACCCAGGAAGACTCCGGCACCGTAAACTAACTCCCGAAGGCCATCTAAATAGCCACACAAATAAGCTACTAGACTGTAAGATCGGCGTTACACCAGGCGACTGATTATTTCCGACTAACCTAACCAGGAGATTCCAGCATCAGCATTAATCAATACAAACTGCTTGTAGTTTGCCTTATGGCGACTTTTTTAATATCCGGATTGGTAACCACCATGGGACTGATCATTCCCAGTGCTGCGACCTATTATAGCGTCGAGATTACGACCATGGCGACGCAATTTACCTGGTTCACCGGTGCCGTTTTTGTCGGTTACCTGCTGTCCTTTGTCGTCTTTGATCGATTTACCATAAAAAGTGTTCTGATCGTGGCTTATGGCAGCTGCATCAGCGCTGCACTGCTCATACACTTTATAAAAAGCTATACCCTGCTGGCCTTATGGCTGGTTATTTTCGGTCTCGGCATTAGTATTGCCTCCTGCGGCTCGAGCACTCTGATCACCCAGTTATGGCAGGACAAGGCAAGACAGACCATCCTGGTAAGCCAGGATGCTTTCTTTAACGGTGGAGGAGTCATTTTCTCGCTGATCGCTAGCTGGTTTATTGCCAATTCATTCCAGTTCAGCAGCACCTACCTGCTGGTTGGCTTTATTACCCTACTCGTATTAGGGCTCTTGCTTGTCGCCAATTTTGATCAGCGCAGTCCTGAGACAATCCCCATGGAAACCTCACCAGGCGCGTTAACAACGCAGTGGAATACTGAAATTATTCTGGTCGGGTTTAGCCTGCTACTGTTTATGCTGGCCAAGATTTCAGTCTTCGTCTGGGCGCCACAGTTTATAGGAGAACACTTTTCTGTCGATGGGTCCGAACCAGGAACATTTATGTCCAATATTTTTTCAGCTGCCCTGGTAGGTTCTCTTATCGGCACCTGGCTGGCTTCTCGGGTTAAAGTAAAGTACCTCCTCTACAGTTTCGTGACCATCTCAACCACCTCCATCTGGTTGTTACTATCGAGTCGGGACATCGCAACCGTTTTGATGCTGGCCTTTATGTACGGGATTTCAATATCGGCTACATTCAATGCCTATATGGCATATGCCTTGACCCTGGTTAAAACGCCAACCCATCGAAATATCGCCTATATGCTGGTGATGTCGGCACTAGGTGGCGCCCTGGCACCTTATTGCAGCAGCAAGGTGGTCGAAATGCGTGACGCAACTGACGATGCACTCCTATTTAGTTTTGCTGTGCTGATTGTTGTGATGGTAACCTTGATACTGAGCGAATTACTCAGTCGGTCAAACCCGAACAGTACCAGAACCTAGCCGCGGTGATGACACAGCCAGGCTTTTAAATGCAGACAAAGGATTACTATGTTCACAGAGGGTAAATCATGAGCAGTCAATCCGCACCGTTTCTTGACCCAAAAAATCTTGACCGCAATGACAGCCAGGTGCTGACAGAATTCAACATCTATGATTATACAGTAGCCTCCTGGCTTGATACGGTAAAACGTATCGGCCCGGTTTTCAGGACCGAATTAGCCGGCAGTGATTGTGTCGTCATCGCCACCAACCAAGCCAATAAGCAGGCCTGGAAAACACCTGATGACTGGAGTTATCGAGATACCGATACAGGGACTTTCTTTTGCCGGCAGATGGGAGAGGATCATGTCTCAGCCCTGGATGCAGAACCTCACCGCCGCCTCAGAAAATTATTGCTGCCGGCCTTCGGCGCTGTTGCACTGGGTAGAGATTTAGCGATTGCGGCGGCAACCATGCAACAGGCATTTCAAGCATCCGTGGGCGTCACAGGAAACTTATATGAAACACTAAGCCAGCTATGTATTCGATCGCTCACCCAAACCCAGGTAAAAGTGAGCCTGGATGATGACCTCATTAACAACCTGCATCGCTATGAAGAGGAATTCATAAACGGCCAGCAATTAACCCTGCAAGACCAGGACAACTGGTTTGCCCGGGCGAAACACCAAAAACTGCGCGCTACCGCCTTTGATTTTCTTCACAAAACAGCGCTCGAACGCAAATCAGGACCCCGGGTCGATGACTCCCTGGACCTGTTACTGCAGCGCAAGCCCGCCCCGGGCACCGCCCCACTCACCGATTCGGAGCTAACAGAAGCCGTTTATCTGTTGACTGTGGCAGGCGTCGGCAATATCGCCAGAATACTTTGCCCACTCCTATGGTGCATTTCTGATACGCCTTGGCTCGATAAGCTGCGAGAGGAAGTCCGGGGCTTTGAGCCATCCTTATTGACCGGCATGAAAAACTTCCCGGTCATGCGGGCCATTATCTCTGAAACCGAGCGATGCTTTGCACCTGCACCTATGGTGCCGAAGCGGACCACAAAAGATATCAATTTCCTTGGCGTCAACGTTGCCTCCGGAACACTCATCATGCATCTGCATGCATTGTCGCATTTTGACGAAAACCGCTATCCTGACCCACTCAAGTTTAACCCGGCACGGTGGCTTACTGCTGACCTGGAAAAACCCAATGCCTTCGGTGGCGGCAAACACATGTGCCTTGGTATGGGAGTCACCCGTGTCTACTTACCGCTGATACTAGCGACATTATTTTCCCGGCATGGTTTAGACATAGAGCATGCGCCGAAGCTGGAGTCGCTTGAGCCGAGTTTTCAGCCAGCACCCCTATCCACGGTCATGAACGCAACAGTGACGCAATAGCAGAGCTGAAGCATCCAGCCTAGTTAGAGCAACTAAACAAGCGTTCACCCCCTGTATTGACGACAAAAGCCTCGATACCTTTTCCTGCAAGTAGGGCCGACTGCCTTCACACTAGCGTAATACGAGCCATAAACAGGTAAAGATTCGTGACCTGGTTGGGGTAGTTTGAAAACCCGCCACCTGTTGTTTGAGCCTCCTTTTTATCTTATCAACTATCCCACAACCCTTATTTGCCTTTAGCCGTGGAGACAGGCAAGGTATCTCATGACAGTGTCGCAGGATAACGAAACCATGGCTTACGAAATCAAGCGATTTCCCCACCCAGGCACCATTGATGCTGACGGACACATTCTTGAGCCAATAGATCTCTGGGAAAATTACCTTGAAAAGCAATACAAGGACCGTGCCCTGCGTATCGATGTTGATGATCAAGGGTATGAATATCTGGAAATCGACCAGCAACCTTCACTAAGGTCCAGGAAAGGATCGCTAGGATTACTCGGTGCTATGGGGCAGGAAGATATGCGCCCCAGCCCTGAGCGTCGCTATTCAGACAATATGCCATTTGGGTCCTGTAATGCAGATGAACGCCTAGACCTGATGACTCAGGAAAACCTTGAATGCACCCTGCTTTACCCCACGCTAGGGCTATTGTGGGAAGCCGAATTAAAAGACCCGGATCTTAGCCTGGCCTACTGCAGAGCCTACAATCGCTGGATCGCTGACTTTTGCCGAGACTCGCGAGGCAAACTGGTGCCAATCGCTCAATTGACCTTGCTGGATGTCACCGGGTCGGCCAAGGAACTGGAACGCGCCGTCAAAGATGGCTGCAAAGGTGCCTGGGTAAATCCATTCAATCACCTTAAGGTGATTCATGGTCATGAGGCCCACAATGTCCTGTTTGAAAAATGTATCGAGTTGGATGTGCCACTGGCCATCCATCCCACCTTTACCCCACATGGTGCCGCCGACGGGATTTTTGACTGGCCTCGTCAGGGCCGCGCCTGGGGTGAGGCAATCTGGCTCAGGGCTATAGTCCAGCAAGCCTTAATCTCTTTTTTCTCACTGGGAACATTAGAGCGTTTCCCGGAGCTTCGTCTGGGTGTGCTCGAAACGGGCTCGGGCTGGATCGGCGCGATGCTCGACCGCATGGATGCTTTCTCTGAATCAATGAACATACAGAAAGCTTCCGCGACAGAACTATTCCGACGCCAATGTTTTATTTCTGGAGATCCGGATGAGACTGCCGCACCGCATATTATAAACCACGTCGGCGCGGACTGTTTTATGTGGGCGACTGATTACCCCCATCCGGATCATCCACACACCTGGGTTGATGACTTAACGACCTATGCTGCAAAACTCCCTGCCGAGGCACGAAGCAAAGTCCTTGGTGGCAATGTAAAGCGTATTTATAAACTGGATTATTAAAGCGCAGGCCATGCTGGATAACATTAACCCAAAGCCGATTTCATTAGTTATCCTAGCCCTTAACAAAAAAACTGCATTGATCTATGAGCGTTTACTCGATATGTTTTGTCTGTAACTGTATTTAACTAGACGCAACCACGACAGAGATCAAACGATCCCCCCTTCTAAATCGGGAGAAAATAATATGGACATTGCTGACTACCAGGCAGCGCCCAATATCGACCCGGTGATGAATAACATCAACCGGTACAACCTTTATAAACATATTGTCGAGTTAGAGGCCTACGGATTAACCGTTGTACCCCCGGAAACACTGGGTGTCGACGAAGACTTTATTACTCGCCTGCGCAACGCTATCGTCAAAACCTGCGAGAAACGCAATGATCTCAGCATAGGCGACTATCAGACTTCCGCTCCGCCTGCCGGCAAAATCTTCAGGAACAGCTGGGACCTATTGGAGGAAGACGAAGTGTTCGTCGAAGCCGCCATCAATCCTGTGCAACTGGCACTGATTCGTTGGTTGCTCGGCCAGAGTGCGGTATTTTCTGGACAAACCTGGATAATTAAAGGTCAGGGTGCACCCGGGATCGGCTTGCACAGCGATTCCCATGGCATTCCCCCAGGCGCTGGCCAGATAGCACACATGTGCAATGCATCATGGCTATGTACCGACTATGCCGACGAGGACGATGGTCCAACCGTGTTTGTCCCTGGTAGCCATCGCTATGGCCGAGCCACCCTACCCCACGAAGCAGATACCACCAATACGCCGTTTTCCTGTGTCCCATTGATCGCTAAGGCGGGTTCGCTGGCGTTGTGGAATGGTGCCACATGGCACGCCTCCAAACCACGCAGCAAACCCGG
>JABIZD010000212.1 GCA_018666555.1 Gammaproteobacteria bacterium | reverse complement strand
CCGGTAAAACGATCGAGACTTTTTTCGATGGATTTAATCCTGCCTTGCAGGCGTTTCTGGGTTTTGTGGTTTGAGACGGGTTTAGATTGATGCGGGTTCGGTATTTGATCTTTTGCCTGCGTAACTGAAGTATCAGCGTCACTGGAAGCATTTATTAATTCATCTCGATAAGCTGCCAGATCACCTTTAAACAGGAACAAAGACTGGTTACCTACCATTAAAAGAGATTCTACGGTGCTGCTGAGGAGATGGCGATCGTGAGAAATAACAATCAAAGCACCGCTAAATAAGTTCATGGCATTGGTAAGTGCCCGACGCATATCCATGTCCAGATGGTTGGTCGGTTCGTCTAACAACAAAAGATTTGGTTGCGAAAAAGAAACCAGGGCAAGCGCCAGCCGTGTTTTCTCGCCGCCTGAAAAACTTTGAACCGGTACTTCTGCTTTGCTACCTTGAAAATTGAATCCTCCCAGAAAATTTCTTAATTGTGTCTCTGTACTCAGCGGGTCCAGTTTTTGGAGTTGTTCTATGGCGCTCAGGTCCAGTTCCAGGTCGTCTACCTGATGCTGTGAAAAATATCCTATCCTGAGATGGGCGCCGCAGATTCGCTCACCAGCCAGCAAATTCAATTCTCCCTTGAGTGTTTTCAGTAGAGTTGATTTACCTGCCCCATTTGCCCCAAGTAAACCAATGCGATCTCCAGGACGGATACTGAGATTGATCTTCGATAAAACAGGCTGCTCATAACCTAAGTCGGCGGCTTCCAATTCCAGTAATGGGTCGGATATTCGCTCCGCTGCATTGATCTGGAAATTAAACGGTGAATCCAGGTGTACTTCAGCGACCTGGGCCATTTTGTTCAAGGCCTTTAGCCGGCTCTGTGCCTGTTTAGCTTTTGATGCCTTGAAACGAAATCGTCGCACGAAATCTTCCATGTGACGAATTTCTTTTTGTTGTTTGGTAAATTGCTTTTGTTGGGTTGCCAGGCGCTCGGCGCGAGTCAGTTCAAATTGTGAGTAACTACCGGAATACAACTCAACGCTTTGGTGATGCATAAATGCAATCTGAGTGACGCAGTCATCGAGTAACTCTCGATCGTGGGAGATGAGTATAAGCGTCCCTTCATAATTTTTTATCCATTCAGCTAGCCAGAGTATCGCATCTAAATCCAGGTGGTTAGTCGGTTCATCGAGTAGCAGCAAATCGGAACGCTTCATCAGCGTGCGAGCTAGATTCAGACGCACTCTCCAGCCTCCGGAAAAGGCATTTAAAGGCTGTTGAAACTGATCCTGCTGGAAGCCGAGTCCGGTGAGTAGTTTCTCGGCTCTGGATTTAGCGCGGTAGCCATCGTTGTCAGCCAATGATTCATGCAGGCTTGCCAGTCGGCTGTATGCGCCTGCATCTTCGGCTTCCCGGATGTCGGTTAGAATCTGATCGATGGTATCGTCACCGGCAAGAACGTAGGTCAGGGCTGTTTGTTGACTGGCATGGACTTCCTGAGCCATATGCGCGATTTTGAGTTGCCGTGGCAGTGCCAGGTTGCCTGTATCGACGTCTAATTCACCTGTTATCAACTTGAATAGACTGGTTTTACCAATACCGTTAGCGCCGACCAGACCAACTTTTGCACCCTGGTACAAAGTCATCGAAACGTGCTCGAGCAGTAACTCGCCGTTTCTTCTTAAGCTGAGATTTTGAAAAGAGAGCATAGCGGATCAGTGCTGAAAGTGGCCCAGTGTAACATTGCTGATGGTAACGAGTCTCAAAAGAGCATCGCAGCGATAAAGGTTTTGAAAAAATCTGCTGACAACAGCTGTGGTCTGCCTGGGTGAAACAGCGTAAATGACCGGTTGTGTTATCGCTACTGGAGAATTTATTTCAAACCGAAGCTAGGCAGACGATGTTAATCCTCTGCCGTCGGCGAGACGATGTTAATGCTCGGCAATGGTTTCAGAGCCGGCATCGGTTTTGATGGTAAAAGTGGCGATACTGATCAGTACCAGGAATGCGATAAGCGTCCATCCCGGGATGGTCAAGCCTAGGAATGACCAGGAGACTTCAGCGCAACTGCCATCGCCGGATAGAACCATGGTCAGCACTTCGGTTAACGGGAAAACATCGAGCAGATAGTCCAGACCTGGACCGCAGGCGGGGACTTGATCTGCAGGCAAGCTCTGCAGCCAGAGGTGTCGGACCGAGATAGCAGAACCAATTAAGGCAACCAGGATAAACAGCATGCGGTAGAGATTCATGCCTTGCGGCGTTGGCGCATGTAGGGCTGCAGCAAGGGCAACCGAGCCACACACTATAACCGCGACTCTCTGCAGAATACATAAAGGACAGGGTTCAAGACCTAACTGATGTTCCATGACTAATGCGACAGCGATATATCCAAGGCAGATGAGTACAAGGCCCGAAAAAATCAGTCTCGGCGTAAACGATTCACTTAAGCGCATGGCTGCTCCTGTCAACTATTGGTGTTTGGTTAGATGTTGCTTCATGGGTAAATTTTATCAGAGCTTCGAAGAAGATTTCAAAATCTGCAGAGAAATCATCTCGTTGAGCTTCAAATACACGGGCGCTGTCCAGTAGTAAATCACCTTTCTTAACGCGATTGGCAAGTGATTTCATACACCGGGAGATATAGTCGTCTCTTTTGGTCATGCTAAGAGCTTGTGCCGAGGCCATGCCTTGGCAGGTGCGTAGTGCCCTTTCAGGAAAATGATCTATGAATTTGGGTTGCAATAAGCGCCTGAAGCAATCTTCCTCAAAGGCTTCAAGGTCGGTCCTGCTATAGCGATGCCAGTGTACTGCCAGTAAGTGATCATAGATGATATCAACGGCAATACCGGCCATTCTGCGGGTAGATGAGGGGAACCGGTTTCGACTCGCCAGTGTAATGGTGTGAGCATCTGTGAAGGCATCGATGTTACGGTGCAGTTGTATTCCAGCTTCAATTTCCGAGGGTCGCTGACCCTTTAACCGACCTTTGACAAAATCTCCCAGAAATCCCCCCAGCAGCAAGGCATCGTTTTCCCGAGCGAGATAAAGGTGCGCCAGGTAGTTCAAAATATCATGACCGATAAGCAGCCTGAAAATCCGCAGCATACTGTCTGAAATCAGCAGGGGTTGATGCAGCGTGACTGGCTGCAGTCTCAACAGACTGAGCTGAGACCTTTTTAAAGCTTTCGGTTTCCTTGGTAGTCAAAGGGAGTTGGGAAAAGTAATTTTTGTGATTCTCAGCCTGCCTCAAGGAGAAGTCTTTATAGGACTCTGTCGTGTTTTGGAGATGAGCCAGTACCCGCCCGCTTGGCGTCAACTGGCTGTCGGTTATCAGCTCGTAATGAAAGTCCAGGCTCTGCGTG
>JABIZD010000132.1 GCA_018666555.1 Gammaproteobacteria bacterium | reverse complement strand
TGAAAAAAACCGATCATTTCATTTTCAGTAACTTTGATAAGACCATCAGCTTGCAGTTCATATACTCCACCGGTTAACGCATGTTTTAAGCTGGGCATGGGACTTTCCTTATAAAACAGTCAACGTTGATTGTTTTTATCATGACTCGGGCATGAATGCTACTTCTCTCTAATGTCCTGATAGTTTTTTGACAACTCCTGCAAAAGCATCCATAACGTCTTCTCCGACAGTAATGTAGGAAATGCCATATTCTTCCCGTCGTCTGTTCAACTCTTCACAGATGGTGTCTTCACTGCCAAACAAGGCATGGGGATGCAGGCGCATTTCTGTTTCAGATAAGTTAAACATTTGTGAAAAATTGCCTAGGATAGGCTCTGGATGATCGGTGACGAACGTAAAGTAGGCTCCGATTTCCAGCTCAACTTGGTCAAAGCGATCTCCTGCGCCGGCCTTAACCCAGCTTAGTTTTTTATGGGTTTCTGCAGCCGTTGACGTAGCAATACCGTCTGGGCCAATCACACCGCCCCTGTTATTGAAGTTGAAACTAACTATGTCTGCTTCTCGACCGGCTAACTTTAGAATTTTTGGCGATCCACCTCCGATCATAATAGGTGGGTGGGGTTTGCTGATGGGTTTCGGCAGGCCGTCAAACTCGTGCCAGGATAAGGTTGTATTGTCGATGTCGACGGGCTTTTCAGAGGCATAGGCTTTGACGCCAGCAATGACATCTGCAAGGCGATCGATACGGGTTCCCGGTGAGTCCATTTGCAGACCTATGGCCTGGTATTCATCTGCTAGCCAGCCAGCACCCAGCCCCAACTCCAGTCGTCCACCGGACAACAAATCAATGGTCATCGCTTCCTTGGCTAGTGTAACGGGCAGGCGATAATCGATGCAGAACACCCGACAGCCGATTTTAATGTCAGTGGTTACAGCAGCGGCATAGGCCATTGCGGGTACAGCGGCCAGGCCTTGAATTGGGTGGTTAGTGCGGGTCAGTGCCGGCCCTGGACCAATAATATGATCTGCCAGGTGAAAGGCGCTGTAACCTAGCTGTTCGGCGTGTTTTACCTTCTCTGCCCAGTCACGACCGGATTCAGCGTTAAAGCTTTGAACAGCAAAACGAAACGGCCTGCTCATTTTGATAGTCCAGCACAGTAAGCCAGTCCTCGCCTTAACAGTTCGTAAAACTGGGGCTTATCCCAGGAGCCTTTTTCTATGTTCGGGTAATAGGGAACCATCGGCTGCATGTCGTAGTGGCCCCTGCAGTGTCCGAGATTAAGATAGAGAACTTCACCAGCACCGACCGGGTTAATATAATAAACGGGTCTTTGTTCATCATCCGGCCAGTCATCGTTGACAAAGCCATCAGCTTTGCCGGTGAAGTGAGTATGCAGTAGTTGTTTTATATCTCCGTGAATTTTACACAGGTAGAGCTCATCGTCAGTTTTAAACTCACCGATATCACTCACCAGGGGATGGTCGTTATCCGAAACCTCCACCTGGAACAGTTGGATCGGAGGATGAGCCAAGAATTGGCTGCCCAGAGTCTGCATTAATACGGGTGCTTTGTCCGGGCTATCCACTTTGCCATTGGCCAGAAATTCGAGGATAGAATTGGTCCCATGAAGTGCGAACCATTTCTTTCCCGACGCCACATAGTCCCGAAGCGCAATCTGCTGTTCTTCAGTCGGTACCAGGTTACAGGTGTATGAGATTAGGAAATCAGAATTATTGATTGCTTCCAGGTCGCTATAGTCACTGGCTACTGTGGTTCGAATCAGGTCATTTTCAGACAGTAGTTTCAGTAATTCCAATCTCGCATAATCAATATCATGATAATCTCCGGCGGCGACCAGATAGGCTCTTATTGCGTTCTCAGCCATGCATTTCTCCGCTTTAGTATTGGATCCGTTTGGTCATACCGCCATCGATGACAACGTTAGTTCCGGTAGTGAACCCTCCCAGTGGGCTAATCAGCAATGCTGCCTGAGCCGCTATTTCTTCGGCGCTTCCTAATCTACCTAGCGGGATCTGAGCTAGCGTGGAATCATAGAATGCGGTCATATTTGTCTTGATCATGTCCCAGGAGCCACCTTCAATAAATATCGGGCCTGGACTGATGGCATTAACCCTGACGCCATTTGCACCGAGTTCCTGGGAGAGAGCGCCGGAGTAGTTAAGCAGGCCTGCTTTCATTGCGTTATAAGGCCCTGCGTTCATGAAATGCTCTAAGGCTGCGGTGGTGGAAATCATGACAATACTGGGATTACTGGATTTTGCAAAAAAGGGCTTGCAAGCTTCTACCCCGTGTACTGCTGAGAGGATGTTGTAGTTGAACTGGGATATCCAGCCATCATCACCCTTGCCGTTAGAGCCACTGACGTTCGAAACAAAAGCATCGATACCGCCGAGGGCTTCACCGGCTTCGGCAATCCAGGCAGCAAACGCATCAGCGTCAGCTACATCTAATGCCTGGGCGGCAACTTTGACGCCTTTAGCTGCGATGCTCTCCTGGGCAGCCTTGACATCATCAGGGTTTCGGGCGCATAGGGCAATGTTACAGCCCTCATCGGAAAGTGTTTCGGCAATTGCTCGGCCGATACCTTTAGTGCCTCCGGTAATCAGCACATTGTGTCCTTTCAATTGTAAATCCATCATATACTCCTTTGGTTGTTGCTAAAGATCATGCTTGTCTCATTACCCCGCCGTCAACTACCAGTCCATGACCGGTAATGAAGGAGGCGTCCTTCGACAGTAAAAAATTAATAGCGTTGGCAATGTCTTCGGGCTTGCCGAGTCGCTTGAGAGGTGATTTGTTTATCCAGAATTCACTGAATTGTGGGTCAGATTCAATAGCCGGCTGAGTGATTCCAGTGATGATTGCACCCGGCTGAATATAGTTTGCAGTAATACCATACTCGCCGAGTTCTAGTGCCAGAGTCTTAGTTAAGCCGGCGATGGCATGTTTGCTGCTGGTATAAGCGCCCATGGCAGCACCAGCTAGTGTAGACATCACGGATCCAATATTAATAATTCTTCCTCTTTGACTCGCTTTCATGAAAGGAATGGCCGCTTTGCTGAGTTTAAAAACAGCATGCAGATTGACGCTCATAATACGATCCCATATCTGTGTATCCATTGATTCTATGGATGAACCACCGACCATGCCGGCATTATTGACGACAAAATCTATCGAACCAAACTGTGCAATCGCTGCTGCTGTTATGGTCTCTGCTGCATTGTCTTCGGCGACATCAATGGCCAGGTTGAAGGCATGGTCATGGTCGAGTTGTTCATTGGTATGCTGGTCGACACACAGTACATAGGCACCTTCGTCTAACAGACGCTGAACAGTTGCCTTGCCAATACCGCTTGCTGAGCCTGTGACAATCGCTGTCAGACCCTGATGTAGTCCCATGTTGGTGCCAGTTTGTTTTTTTAAGTTAGTTGGTTAAGACTAGGGAAGGAAAAAGAGTCAGTCAAGACTGTTTATCGAAATGGGCAGAAAACACATCAGTCAGGAGCGATATTAAGATGAACAGGCAATTCTTGTTGGCGGCAAGACCCAGGGGCTGGGTGAAAGAAAGTGATTTCAGTTACCAGGAAATAGCCGTACCGGAGGTTGCTGAGGACCAGATTCTTGTGAAAACGAAATATATTTCCCTGGACCCCTCTATGCGGGGACATATGGAAAACAGAGCGGATTACGCAGCTCCCTTGGATATCGGTGATGTGATGAGGGCTAATGGGATTGCTGAGGTCATCGAGTCGAAGCATGCTGATTTTGAAACCGGTGATTTAGTACTCGGTTCATTTGGTATGCAGGATTACATGAGCTTGAATCCGCAACAGTTGAAGGTTAGAAGATTTGCTGGCGACGAAGATCCGCTGGCGGCGATATCAGTCTACGGAGGTACTGGCATGACGGCCTATTTTGGCCTTCTGGATCTGGGAGAGCCGAGCAAAGGCCAAGTGGTGGTGGTCAGTGGTGCCGCCGGGGCCACGGGTATGATAGCCGCGCAGATTGCCAAGCTTAAAGGTTGCACTGTGATTGGTCTGGCCGGCAGTGATGCCAAGTGTGATTTTCTGCGCGAGCTGGGTCTGGATGAGACGATTAATTATAAGACCGAAAATATCGGGGATAAATTAACGGAATTTTGTCCTGCAGGCATTAACATCTATTTCGATAATGTCGGTGGTGAAATTCTTGATCTGTGTCTTGCTCGATTGGCGATGAATGCGCGTGTGGTCATCTGCGGTGGTATATCCCGATACAATCTGGAAGGGCCAATTCCGGGTCCAAAGAATTATTTTAACCTGGTTTATCGAAGGGCTCGGATGGAAGGCTTTATTGTGGTGGACTATGCAGACCGGTTTAAAGAAGCAACAGACCAATTGAGCCTATGGGTAGCCGATGGTCGTGTTCGCTATAAGACACATGTAGTGGATGGCTTTGAAAGCCTGCCTCGAGCTTTAATAGGGTTGTTTAAGGGTGAAAACCTGGGCAAAACGGTGGTCGCTTGTGATGCCTGAATCTGGGTCCTTACTCTGGGTAAGGTTTATTGTTTTCCTGCCCAGGTTAAAGCAGCGCTGCTGGCGGTCCAGTTAATGGCATTCTTGAGCAGCTTTTTAAAGTGTTTGTTTTCCCAGGTGATTGGATCATCACCTGACTGCAGATAGGTGATTGGGCTGTTTGCATAGTGCTTGATCCATCCGATCAAGTTGCTGCCTGGAGGATGTGCCCAGTCCTGATTAGAGTTTCTCTTACCTTCCTTTACTACTTTGGCGGCAGAATAAAAATTGTCTGAGGTGAAATCGAAATTACTTCTTAGAAGCGGAATAACATCTTCCTCAAACACCTCAAATAAGTAGAGTTCATCCTCTATTGAAAAACTCGGCGGTAAGCCCTCGAGGATGGGGTGCAGAGGTTCAAGTATAGTAACTTCGTGAGTTGTATGATGGCGATAACCGCTGTCGAGAACGTCTTTGCCTCTTAGCGTACTCGGTAGATAAAGGAATCTTCCACCGACAATTTCTGCGTATTCAGGCCATTTTGGCCAGCCCGCAATGGCATGGTGTAAAAATAACATGCCCTTGCCGGAAGCCAGAAGATCGAGGAATTGTGATTTGAACTCGCTGGTCGGTTCCAGGAAGTCGGGGCCGCCAGGTAAAAAATTAATACCAGGCATGTCATAAAAAACAACACAATCGTAATCAGACATAAAATCTTTTTGCAGTAGATGGCAGGCTGCGGGTTGTTCAACATGTGTATAGTCGACGTCAAGTTCATCGAAGAGTTCGAAAAATGGTCCTCGAGAGAAAGGGTGCCCTTTTGTGACGAGTAGAATATTCGGTCTGGTCATAGTGGAAGTGACTGCAGTTGTTAACTGCGTTAGTATCTCAGCTTTGGTCATCAGTAGTAAAATGGGAATGCAAATTAAGTGACGACACCTATCGGCGGGAAAAAGCAAAACAAATCTTGGCAGAAGACAAAAAGCGAAAATACCAAAACGCTGATTTTAGAAGCCACTCTCGACTGTTTTTTGAAACTGGGATATAACAATACCACTACCGAAAAAGTTGCCGCCGCTGCAGGGGTTTCAAGAGGTGCCATGCTGCATCACTTCCCGCAAAGATCTGAATTGATCCATGCGGCTGTGATATATCTTCATAAAAAACGTCTGGATGTGTTTAATGAGCAGCTTACCAAGCTCAATTTTGATGCTAAATATAGTCTTATGGGAGAAGGTATCGATACCTTCTGGGAACAGCTAAGGTCACCACTTTTCACGATTTTCTATGAGCTGCAAGTGGCCGCTCGAACCGATCCTGAGCTTGAAGCAGTGCTCAAGCCAGCAACTGTTGAATATCAGAAATCCTGGGGCGGCATGGCCGAAAGGATTTTCCCTGATTTAGCTTTGTCTGAAAGATTTAGTCTGGCGACCCGGGTGACGGTGTTTTTGCTGGAAGGGATGGCGATGGACCGAATCTCCTCGAATAATAGCAGGAGCGAGGTAATCACAGACGAGGTAATCGCCTGGCTGAAACAGGCGTTAAGGGAGATGTTCGTCGATGTAGAAGGTATAGATAGGGAGTCGGCAAGGAAGCTCTCTGGTTGAATTTGCACGAATGAGTAAAGGGAGCAGTAAGCATGAAGATAATTATATCGGGTACCGTTGATATCGATCCAGCGCAGATGGAAGCAGCAATGGCAGCCGCAAAACCTCTTATTGAAGGCGCCTTAAGTCAGGAGGGAATTTTAGATTATGACTGGTGTCCCAACCCTCTAGTGCCTGGCCAGATAAGAGTGTTTGAAAGATGGGTAGATACCGCCTCGCTGCAGAATCATTTTAACAACCACTGGTATCAGGACATGCGTGCCACATTGGCTCAGTTTGGTATCAGGGGAGCGGATGTATTGAAATACAGAATTGAATTGGCAGAGCCGGTTTATGATGAGACCGGAATCGCTCGATCAGATTTTTTTACGGAGAAAAATGATGTCTAATCCAGTAGAAGATGAGCTGGCGATTCGAGAATTAGTTGCTTTGTATGCTGATGCAGTCAATCGAGTTGACGAGGCCCAATGGGCTGACACCTGGACTGAAGATGCAAAGTGGTCGCTACCAATGGTAACAGTTGAAGGTAAGACCCAGATAGTTGGTTTGTGGGTTCAGGCGATGTCCAGCTTCGATTTTGTTGCTCAACTGGTTTATCAGGGTGTTGTTAAAATTAATGGTAATACAGCGACAGGTCGCTGGTATCTTGCCGAGCATCTGCGTCCCAAAGGGGATCCAAAAGGTCGCTTCAATATTGGCACCTACATAGATGCGTATGTGAAAGAAGGCGATCGATGGCATTTCTCCGATCGCCGTTATCAAGTTATGTACAACGATGAAGGCACAGGTGATATGTCCGGCACGATCATTCCTTTGTCAGAAGGTGATTAAACCGATCATATTTTTTATTTTGCTTTCTCTCCATAAACAGTCAAGCTTGACTGTTTTTACTCGTAGGCGCATCATCTGTCAGTCGAATCCTTCAGGTTAAAAGAGAGAGGTCTTGTGCCGGCTTGCAGGATAAGTACTGAACCAACCTAAATTATCGGGACGGGGCAGTTTGAAGGGAAGAGTAAAGGGTATTGTCAGAGAGATAGTGATGTATCACAATCGATCGCTTCAGTGAGTTAAATGGGAAAACGCCGTGGCTAAAAAATTGTCGAATAAAATTCTTAAGGAACTTCATCTCCGAATGGTTCGTATACGCCGTTTTGAGGAAGAAGCTGGGAAAATGATGGAAAACGGTAAGATACCGGGTGCTCTGCACCTTTATGTAGGTCAGGAAGCCATTGCTTCAGGTGTCATGCAGCATCTTTCAGAATTGGACCAGATTACCAGTACGCATAGAGGCCATGGGCATCTTATTGCCAAAGGAGGCGAATTTTCCAGAATGTTCGCTGAACTGTACGGAAAAGCAACCGGTTATTGCCGGGGCAAGGGTGGCAGTATGCATATTTCTAATATGGATCTTGGCATGCTAGGTGCCAATGGCATTGTAGGCGGTGGCCCCCCCATCGCTATGGGAGCGGCATTTTCAAATAAGTTCAGGAAAACCAAACAGGTTGCAGTGGCTTTTTTTGGAGATGGCGCCTCTAACGAGGGTAGTTTTCATGAGGCTGCAAACATGGCTGCGCTGTTTAAATTACCTTGTGTGTTCGTCTGTGAAAATAACGGTTATGGAGAATATACACCCCAGGCGAATCATCAGGCGGTAGTTGATGTCGCCGATAGAGCTGCCGGTTACGGGATGCCGGGTGTGGTGGTTGATGGAATGGATGTGATTGCCGTATATGAAGCTGCCGAAGAAGCCATAAAGAGGGCCCGTGCAGGAGACGGGCCGACTTTGCTGGAGTGTAAGACGTATCGTTTTTATGATCATGTCGGAGTTCGTGGCATGGGCTTGACCTATCGGACCGATGAAGAGCTCGAGGAGTGGAAAAAACGCGATGCGATCAAAGGGTTTGAGGAACGTTTACTGCAGATTGGCACCCTTACTCAGAAAGCAATCGATGCTGTCTATGCGAACACCAACGCAGAAATTGAAGAAGCGATCCAGTTTGCGGAAGACTCCCCTTTCCCACACCCGGATGAATTGTTAGAAGATGTATACAGCGTGAGGTCAGAAGTATGAGCGAAGCAAAAGAACAGAAGCCACGTAAACTTCCTTATGTAGCGGCGATCACGGAAGGGGTCAGGCAAGTCTTGATCGAGCAGGAAAACGCCTTTGTCGCCGGCGAAGACGTCGGTCAAGCGGGTAGTGTGTTCGGTTATTACCAGGGTTTGTTCGATGAATTTGGCAAGGATCGAATTATAGACACTCCGATCAGTGAGAAGGGCATTATAGGCCTTGGAGTGGGTGCCTCAGCAACGGGTTGTAGACCCATTCTTGACCTTATGTTTATGGATTTTATTGGCGAGTGCATGGATGAGATAGCCAACCAGATGGCAAAGATGCGATTCATGTTTGGCGGCGCAGCGACACTGCCTGTGACAGTGCTGACCATGGCCGGTGCTGGGATCAACCTGGCAGCGCAGCATTCGCAGAGCCTGGAAGCCTGGCTGGCGCATCTACCTGGGGTTAAAGTGGTGATGCCCTCAAATGCTTATGATGCCAAGGGTCTTATTATTGCAGCTGCCCGGGATGATAATCCGGTGTTTGTGGTACTTAATAAAATGAGTCTTGCGCTCCAGGCAGAAGTGCCGGAAGAAATGTACGAAGTTCCGATCGGTAAAGCCGAGATTGTGCGTGAAGGTAAGGATATGACGATCCTTGCCATAGGCCGAATGGTCCATGAAGCGCTTGCAGCGGTTGAACCTTTAAAGGAACTGGGCGTTGATGCCGAAGTGATCGATGTGCGAAGCATTCAACCATTTGATACTGATACTGCGATTGAATCGCTGCGTAAGACGCATAGGGGTCTGATAGTCCATGAAGCCGTCCGGTTTGGCGGCTTTGGTGGGGAAATCGCAGCCCAGTTACAGGAACTGGCTTTCGATTATCTGGATGCGCCAATAGCAAGGGTTGGCGCGCCTTTCTCGCCAGTGCCTTTTAGTCCTGCTCTCGAGAAAGTATATTTACCGAACGCAGAAGCTATCGTTGCGGAAGTTCGAAAAACCCTTGGGATTTAACAGGTGCTGACCATTGGCGTTGTTGCCAATCCATCATCTGGAAAGGATATACGTCGATTAGCTGGTAAAGCATCAGTATTTGATAATCGTGAGAAGCAGGCGATAGTGCGGCGAGCGGTCACTGGTGCTATTAATGCAGGAGCACAGAGTATTGCTTTTATGGATGACTCTCACTCCATTGCCAGCTGTGCGTTGGCCGAGCTGAATTTGAAATCAGCTACCAAACTGCATGACATTGCCTGCCCTAAGTCGGCGACAGCGCTTGATACCATCGCAGCAGCTCAGCAGATGAAACAGCTTCCCTGTGGAGCTGTTCTAGTCCTGGGTGGGGACGGTACTAATCGGGCTTTTGTGAAGGGCTGGAGGGATGCAACCCTGCTATCACTTTCCACCGGGACCAATAACGTCTTTCCTGTGATTTGCGAAGCAACTGTGGCTGGTACTGTGCTGGGATTATTGGCAAGGGGAGCTTTGTTGCCCGAAGAAGTCACCTGGCAGACAAAAATAATTGATATTCGAATAGAAAACGAAAAAGATGACCTTGCCCTAATTGATGCTGTGTTTACTTCGGATTCTTTTATCGGCTCCCGAGCATTACTGGATGCTGATGTATTGATCCAGGCAGTATTAAGTCGGGCAGACCCAGTGGCGGTCGGTATGACTAGTCTGGGCGGGCTCATAGAACCGGTAAGCGAAGCAGAAGATGCAGGTTTAAATATGGTCTTTGGTCCTGGCGGTTATAAAATAAGTGCACCCATTGCGCCAGGACTGTTTACCAGCGTTGCAGTGAAGTCGATCCAGAAAATCGATTATTCCAGTTCAGTTGAATTCACGGGACCGGCAATACTGGCGCTGGATGGTGAACGCGAAAGGGTGATTGAAACAGGGCAGAAGGTGGAACTTATGCTGAGTAGGACAGGACCAAAAATTGTAGATATTAACAAGGCCATGTATTTGGCAGCAGAACGCGGTTTGTTTATTCAATGAAAGGGGGCTCAATTGCCTAAGGAAATTTATCTCGTAAAAGTAGGCATGACCATGACCGAGGGGATGGTATCGGAGTGGTTTATTGCAGACGGTGATGAAGTAAAACAAGGGGAGCTTCTCTATGCCCTTGAGACCGAAAAGATAAATCTGGATGTGGATGCGGATGCCTCGGGTATCGTTCGCCATTCCATAGAAACGGGTGTGAACCTGGCGCCAGGTGATGTGGTTGGTTATATCTATGAGCCCGGAGAGGTCATTCCAGAAACGTTGCAGGCAATCCCTGCGAGTGCAGCAGAACCCGCCGCTGACTTGCCTCAAGGGATTGCCGTTTCATCAAGGATGCCAGTTACCGCGGCTACAGAACCTTCAGGCCGGTTAAAGTCGTCGCCAGCAGCTCGCCGTCTTGCGGGCGAGCTCGGTATTGATTTCACAGTACTGGCTGGAACGGGTCCTGGAGGCAGAATCGTTGAGGCCGACGTCGTTCTCGCTTCAAGTCGTACTGAATCGGTCAAAGCCTCGCCGTTGGCACGCAGACTAGCTGAGCAGAGAGGTATCGACCTGAGTACGGTTGTCGGGTCAGGACCCGGTGGGCGTATTGTCCAGGCTGACCTTGATGGAATTAAAAAGCAATCCGTTGCCAAGGTCGCTGCAGTTCAAGCGACTGCCGGGCAGGTGATTCCTTTGAAAGGCATGCGTAAAACCATAGCCCAACGTATGCACCAGAGTCTGCAGGAGAGCGCCCAGCTTTCCATGGATATGCTCGCATCGATGGGAGATGCTGTGAATATGCGCACTCAATTATTAAAAGAGTGGCAAGGAGAGGCCAGGCCCACCTATACAGATTTTGTTGTCAAAGCAGCTGCTAAGGCATTACTCGTGCATCCACAAATGAATAGTGTATTTGCGCCCACCGGAATTACATTAGTTGAATCGATCAATATAGGAATTGCCGTTGCCGTTGAAGAAGGGTTGATGGTTCCTGTTGTTCGCAATGCAGACAAGTTAACGCTAAAGGATATCGCGATAGAAACGGCCCGGTTGGCAAGTGGTGCGCGCGACGGCACCTTAAACCTGGATGATTACGCAGGTGGAACCTTTACTCTGTCTGCATTGGGCATGTTTGGCGTGGATTCTTTTACGCCGATCATCAATCAGCCCCAGTCAGGTATTCTGGGAATCAATAGAATATTTGATGGTCTGACCTGGGACCAGGATAAACCGGTAAAAACCAAGCAGATGAATTTATCGCTGACCTGGGACCATCGGGTAATTGATGGTGCGCCTGCTGCAGAGTTTCTGGCAACGGTAGTTGAGCTACTCTCTGAGCCCTACAGGTTACTGGTATGAATGAATTTGACATTATGGTAATTGGCGGTGGCCCTGGTGGCTATGCCGCGGCGATCAGGGCATCTCAACTTGGCTTGACCGTGGCCCTGGCAGAAAGAGAAGCCCTGGGTGGAACCTGTCTTAATTGGGGCTGTATCCCCACTAAATCTTTGCTCCATTCTGCTGAACTGCTGAGGAATATCAGCCATGCAGGTCAGCTGGGCATCAGTGTTGGTGAGGTTCATTTTGATCTTGCAGCCATGGTTAATGAATCCCGGAGCGCGGCAAACCAACTGAGCCAAGGTGTTCAGCATTTAATGAAGAAAAATAAGGTGACTGTATTCACTGGGGAAGCGGTCATAAAGTCTCCTGGACTGGTCCAGATCGACGAGCAAGAAATACTCGCAGATAATATTATTGTTGCCACGGGTGCCAGTGCGCGATCGCTTGGCAACATCCAGCCTGATGGCAACCGGATCTGGGGAGCACGAGAGGCCATGACCCCGGGTTTTCTGCCAGGTAAATTGCTGATTGTGGGTGCGGGAGCCATTGGCGTTGAATTTGCCAGTTTTTATGCGACATTGAGTACAGAGGTAACCCTCCTGGAAGTAGCCAGCCAGATTCTACCCGTAGAAGATGCAGAAATAGCTGAGTTAGCCATGGCTGCATTCAGGCAGCAGGGAATAGAAATTCTGACCAGTTGTTCACTGGAAAACCTTCAGGCCGATGAGCAGGTGGTACGTGCCTCAATAGGCGGTGAAATCCGGGAGTTCGATGCTGTAATTCTGTCTGTTGGAGTCAAAGCCAACCTTTCTGGTTCAGGTATAGACAAGCTCGGCGTCAAACTGCTTGATGGTTTTATTGAAGTGGATGATGTTCAGCGCACCAATTTGCCGGGCATTTTTGCGATCGGTGATGTAACCGGAGGTCCATGCCTTGCGCACAAGGCAACTCATGAGGCTATGATTGTCGCCGAGGAGATAGCTGGCTTGAAAACCCATCCAGTTCAAAAAAGTCGAGTTCCGGGCTGTACCTATAGTCATCCTCAGATTGCCAGTATCGGGCTGAAGGAGTCGGATCTTAAAGATCGACCCTACAAGGTGGGTCGATTTCCGCTGTATGCCAACGGCAAGGCGGTAGTAACCCAACAAACCGAAGGCCTGGTTAAAACATTGTTCGACGCGGATTCAGGAGAACTCCTTGGCGCTCATCTGATTGGCGATGGTGTGACTGAGCTGATTCATGGTTTTGCCTTGGCGATAGGGCATGAAGCCACTGAAGAGTCTTTAATACAGACTATTTTCCCTCATCCTACTCTCTCTGAAGCGATGCATGAGTCGGTATTAAACGCTTTTGGGAGAACGCTGCACCTCTAAGGAGACTTGGTTATGGATCTTTTTAGTATTGAAAATCTACTGGATCCCTATCCAGCCTATAAACAGATGCGTGATGATGTCAGTCCGGTTTATTTCGATGAAGGTATGAATCTGCATGTGGTTACTCGCTATGATCTGTTGCGAGAAGTACTTAAGAGAACGGATGATTTTTCCAGTAAATTCGATGCTTTTATGGCGAACACTCGACAAGCTGCTCTGGCAAGGCTGAGCAGTTCGGTGCTGGCTGAGCTGAGCAGAATTTCCAAAGGCCTGATTGACACTCCGCCCACTATGTTGACGCTGGATGAGCCTGATCATAGCCAGTATAGAAACCTGGTTGCCAAATTGTTTACCGGGTCTCAAATCAGGCAGTCAGAAGCAGGCGTCAGGCGAGTGATCGACACAAAGTTGGCAGATCTGTGCAGTTCTACAGAAACTGATTTTATGTCGGTGTTTGCTTTTCCGGTACCCTTAGAGATCATCTCCGAAAGGCTGGGCATCCCCGTACAGGATCGAGGCTTTTTCTATGAAGCTGCAACAGCCGCGGCATCAGCGCTTAAGATGACGCCGGTGGACGATGACGAGATGTTGCACAGGGCTGAGTTAGCAGTGGGTCTGCAGCAACTACTCATTGGTATCATTGAGCTCAGGCGCAGACAGCCCGAAGAAGACATGATTACCCTGCTGGCAACCAGCCATCTGGAAATTGAGGACAGGTTGCTCACTCATGGCGAGGCCTTGAGTATACTGGGCCAGTTTCTAGTTGCCGGTCATGAAACCACCACTTCCAGTTTCGGATGGGCCATGCTGCAACTTTGTCGTCAGCCTGGATTACAAGATCTTATTCGTGGCGATGAAAAGCGCACAAAAGTATTCGTAGAAGAAGCTCTGCGACTGGAGGCTCCTGTCCAGGGCCTACCGAGAAGAGTGACCCGGGATACTCAATTAGCAGGATATTCATTCTCGCAGGGAGACATGATCATGCTACGGTTTGGTTCTGCTAATCGAGATGACAGGCAGTTTGATAACCCGGATGAAATTGATCTAAGCAGAGAAAAAGCGGGCCTGCAGATGTCTTTTGGCAGTGGCCCGCATCATTGTATCGGTGCTCCGCTGGCTCGGCAGGAACTGAACATTGGTTTCATGGAAATCATGAAGCGGATTCAGTCAATTACCCTTGATCCACTTCAGCCGGAACCGCTTGCGGAGCCAAGCTTTATTCTCAGGGGTCTAGCCAAGCTACCGATTGCTTTTGAACTCAGGAAGTAAAACCTGGCATTGTCATCTTGGTGCCAGGTTGAACAAACTATTTGCAGGCATCTCCCGGGAAAACCGGGAAATGCCCCTGGGCCCATTCAGCCGACGTGCATGCTTTGTGATATGACCGCAAATCCAGTAGTTGCTGCCAGTCGTTTGCCGACTACTGCCTGATATTCACTTGAGTTATACCAGGCTTTTGCAGCTTCAGTTGATTCAAAACGGATAATGACGGTTTGTGGTCCTGGCGCGTCACCTTCGATGGTTTCTGCAGCTGAATCAAATGCGATTAGTTCAGCACCATATTGCTTCAGGGTGGGCCCAGCCCCAGCGCTGTATTCACCATAAAGGGCGGCGTCAGTAACTTGATATTGGGCTATAAAAAAAGCAGCCATAGTTTTCTCCTTGTTCAAAGTTAAGTGTTCAAAGTTAAGTGTTCAAAGTTAAGTGTTCAAAGTTAAGTGTTCAAAGTTAAGTGTTCAAAGTTAAGTTTGGCGAGTGCCATAAATGGGAGCAAGATTGCCGTTTTCGTCTCGGATGTCAAATTCCTGGCTAAGGTCTTCGACCCATTGAATTGAACCTGAACGCTGCATCAGGTCACTGGCCGTTGCCAGTGCCGGAATGGTTCGGCCTACCCCCAGCGGGGTCTGTGATTTTGATAGATCAATGCCATTTTTGGTTGCGTGTGCAAGAATAAATTCAGTGGCAACAGTGCCCGGATAAAGAGAAATCGCGGCGATTCCTTTATCTTTTAGCTCGATTGCCATATCCGCGGTAAGGCGGTCTAAACCTGCTTTACCCGCTCCGTAAGAGGATGAAAAGTGGTAAGACAGCCCACCTGGGGAAGAAACGTTGACGATCATGCCGCCGGCTCCAGCCTCAAATAGAAGCGGGGCAGCGTGCCAACTGGCTACATAATGGGCCCTGAGGCCGATACCGACCTGATCATCCCATACCTGAATGGGATGATCCCAGAAACCGCCACCCCAGGCGGGCGGAGAGGGGATCTTGTAGACATTATTGACCAGGATATCAATCCTGCCTTGTTCGTCTTTAATCTGTTGGAAGAAACTGGCGATCTGGTCATCAATACTGTGATCGACCTGCACACCATAACCCTTGCCACCGGCAGCATTAATAGCCTTGACACTGGTCTCCAGGGTAAGTTCACCTGCTCCGGTTGTACGCCCGGTGACGTAAACCGTGGCTCCTTGTTCGGCAAGCGCTATAGCGCAGCCCTTGCCAATGCCTCGAGTGGCACCAGTCACAACACAGATTTTCCCTTTTAGCTGGTTACTCAATAAGATTCTCCCTTTTCTGTTGATCTACTTCTAAATCAGCTCGGCTAGTTTCGCGCGCTGCCAGTTCCCATCGCCAAACATAAACTCACTGTGTATTTGCCGCTTATGGTAGACCTGGATATCAGCTTCCCAGGTGAAGCCGATGCCTCCATGCAACTGGGTAGAGCATTGCGATGCCAGGCTTGCGGTATCGGATGCACTGGATTTGGCCAGGTGGGCACAGCGCGACGCATCATCCCTGTCAAAATCGAAAGCACAGGCGGCGTTGTAGACTAGTGATCTCGTTGCGTCCGTCTGAATCATTATATCGACGATGGGATGCTTGACTGCTTGGAAGAAACCGATAGGGCGATCAAACTGCTGTCTCACCTTGGCATAGTCAGCTGTCGCCTGCAATTGCCATTCAGCGGCTCCTGCAATATCAGCAGCTATCAGTGTGAGTAAAGCGGGTAGGGCGGCCTTCAAGCCTGGTTCGCCATGGCCTGGTTCACATAAAGTTTCTGCCTGGGCACCGGAGAATACCAAACAAGCTTGATCCCGGGTCAGGTCTACTATTCGGTCTGGCTCGAGCGTCACACCGGGTTGATTGGCGCTGACCTTAAACAGGCCAATGCCATTGTCTGAGTTGGCAGCAACAATAAAATGATCTAGTTTTTGTGCGTCAGTTACGTACCAGGAGGTGCCTGTAAGTGTCCCTGCATCGTGCATTACGTCGGTTGAATCCGTGTTCAGTGAGCCCTGCTGCCCATAAATGGCCAGACCGACGCTCTCGCCGGTGGCTATTTGGCTTAATAACTGGTCGGCGCCAGCAGATTTCAATTCTCTCAACAAAAAACAGGCTTGCAAGGTTGTAGATAAGGGTGTGGGCAGGGCGAACCGTCCTATTTCTTCAGCGAGGGCCGTTGCAGCGACCAGGCCCATTCCTATTCCGCCCTGTTCTTCGGGGACAGCTACAGCATGCCATCCCAACTGGATCATTTGCTGCCAGGTGTCCTTATCAAAAAAACCCGCTCGGGTCGCGCCATGATAGGGGTCTTCAGTTCCTTCTAGGCTTGGCCTAAGCGTATTAATAGGTTGTTTTTCAGTAAGAAATTTTGCAAAAGTCTCCTTCAGCATACTGATATCTTCGTTGAATCCAAAATCCTTTGGCTGACTCATGTTCTCCGTCCTGATATAAATTATTTTGTTTTCGGCATTCCCAGGACTCGTTCGCCCAGAATGTTACGTTGAATTT
Source organism: Gammaproteobacteria bacterium (assembly GCA_018666555.1). Taxonomy (GTDB): domain Bacteria; phylum Pseudomonadota; class Gammaproteobacteria; order Pseudomonadales; family Azotimanducaceae; genus UBA9926. Next base: position 73,335 of record JABIZD010000132.1, on the reverse strand, counting down.
CGCTACTGCCACCAGAGATCGTACCGGTGTAAGTGTTCATGTAACCCAGCGCCCACTTGCCATCATCGGCGGCATGGGTATCGCGGGTGTAAAGGCTCGAACTCAATCCTAATACACCTAAAGCCAGATGATGGAGTTCCTGAGAAATCTCACTACCCGAGACTTTGCTCTGTAATGGAATACGCATGGCGCCGCCATTGATGGCCTTTACCTTGGTCCTGCGGGCATTTTGAATTGCGGCCTCAGTGCGTTCGTACATTTTCATAAGGCGATCACGCCAGATGGGATCGTCCCAGACTGACTTGCCGTTGCGGATGGTATCTTTTGCCAGGTTGATAACCTGCTGCATAACCAGTCTGGGCGATTCACCGGCGACAGCACCGACGCCGACGCCTGCTCCTCGTTCACTGGTGAGTGTCGACATGGCGACTTTCCATCCAGCTCCAATTTCATCTACTCTGAGGTGATCACCGATTTTCACCTGATCCAGAAAAACCTCATTGAATCCGGATTCGCCTGTCATTTTATGGATAGGTTTTACTGTAATGCCAGGGTCAGCCATGGGTGCAAGGAAGTAGGTAATGCCACCATATTTATTGTGTTTATCGTCTCTGGCAAGTAACAGCATCCATTGAGCAAAATGCCCCAGGCTAGTCCATACCTTGCTGCCATTGATGACCCAATGGTCGCCCTGCTTCTCTGCACTGGTCTGGAGCGACGCGAGGTCTGATCCTGCTCCTGGTTCACTGAAACCCTGGCACCAGATATGCTCTGCGGTAAATATAGGGGGTAGAAAAGTTTTCTTTTGATCTTCTGTGCCGTGGGCCAGCAGGGTAGGTACAGTCATCCCCAGGCCAATCCAGTTGATAAAATAGGGCACCTTTGCCCGATGCACTTCAGCACTGGCGATCTGCTGTAACCCCGTATGCCCATGACCGCCATATTCCTTAGGAAGATCTGTGGCGATTAACCCAGCTTGGTAACACTTTGCCTGCCATTCAGACAGATAGATTCTGTGCTCCTCATCAACGACTTCGTAGGCTGCCTGGGGTAGCGGAGTTTTGGTCGGCCCGGGCCGGTTTTCCCCTAACCAACGTCGGCAGAATTCCTGAAATTCCTGCTGTTCATTATTCAATCTGGTCTCCGACATAATGTCTCCTGTCTCTATCAGTGGCTAGCTGTCGCTAATGGCCTTCTTTAAATTAATAAAAGTGTTTATTACTTATCGGTAAAAAGCGTCTGAATGCTGGAAAAATCCTTATCGCCGGCTCCTTTGCTGCCATGTAGGCGATACAGATTACGGGCCAGGGCACCCAGGGGTATGGAGGACTCTGTTGCTAAAGCCGATTCCATCGCCAGCCCTAAATCTTTAATCATCAGATCTACAAGGAAACCGCCATCGTAGTTGTTGGCTGCTGGGACGTTTTCCATCACTCCGGGATAAGGATTATAAACTTCAAGGGCCCAGTTTGCCCCAGAACTCTTGCGCATAATTTCAGATAATACCTTTGCATCAAGGCCGTTATTGACACCGAGTTGTAAAGCCTCAGCAGTCCCGCTCATCAGTACTGAGAGCAGCATATTATTGCAAATTTTAGCCACCTGGCCGGCACCAGCAGCGCCTGCGTGGAAAATATTGGAACCCATGCTCTCTAAAATTGACCTGGCCTTGTCAAGGTCGGTCTCTTGTCCACCGACGATAAATGTCAGAGAACCGGCAACAGCCCCTCCGACACCGCCTGACACCGGGGCATCAAGCATAGCAATGCCTCGCGCCTGAGCTGCGCCTGCAACTTTTCGTGAAATTGCCGGCGAAATAGTACTACAGTCAATGACCAGGCTCGAAGGGTCTATTGTGGGCATAATACCTTCATCACCCAGGTAGAGAGATTCTACCTGCTGCGAGGCAGGTAGCATGGAGATAACCACATCAGCGCCGGAGATAACCTCCCTGGCATTATTGCAGGCGATCCCTCCGACCTCAGTCAGGGGTTTCATGGCTTCAGGCAGGATGTCATAGACTGCGACTTCATAATTGGCTTTGAGAAGGTTTCCAGCCATTGGCCTACCCATATTGCCCAGTCCGATAAATCCGATTTTTTTCATAATAATTGAATGCTCAAATTAGTCTGCAAGATTGTCAAGGGGGTGGGATATCCAGGGCGATTTAAAATGGGCCTGGATATGAGCCTCAGGGACCTCGCCATAGGCGTAAGTCCAATCAGGTTTTAGATCTTTTTCGATTAGCAGGGCCCTGACACCTTCCTGGAAGTCCTGGTGGCGGCTGCAGTTCACAGCAATGGTTAACTCCATTTTGAACATCTCTTTCATGGTCATGCTTTTAGCGCGACGAAATTGTTCAATGATGATCGCTGCAGTCGTCGGTGAGCCGCTTTGAAGGCTCGTTTTTGCGCGGTTTAACCACTTGTCTTCGGGCCAGCTTGCCATGCTTTGAAGCAGCTCCAGGTTAGGATCTTCAGCGGATAGTGCCGTTTCCATACCGTCGGTAATCAACTCACGGTGCTTTTCAAGTAGTGAATCCGGGAAAGGCTCGCTGTGGCCGCTGAGGTCTTCCAGTATGGCTGTGATCTGCGGGGCCAGGTCAGTGCGGCAGTTGATCTGGGTCAGTTCCTGGACAAACCTGGTTTTGAGTTTGTCGGTTACCAAATGGCTAATCATGCCTACCATGAGGCCATCCTTGCTGTTTAGGTTTGCTCCAGTTAAGGCAATAAAGTGGCTCCAGATAGATGGCATTCGACTAAAAGTACAGGTGGCTCCAGCATCTGGAAAAAGCCCAATAGTGATTTCTGGCATAGCGATTCGGGTTGTTTCTGTGCCGATTCGGAACTGGCATGCGGAGAGTATGCCCAGGCCGCCACCCATGACGATGCCGTGCCCCCAGGCTATTGTTGGCTTGGAAAAATTACGCAGATTGTAGTCGAGCCTATATTCACGCTCAAAGAAGGCATCACAGTATGGAGATGGGCCGCCAGGATTTGCTTTCATGTCATGATACATACTTTGAATATCGCCGCCTGCTGAAAATGCTCTGTCTCCAGTTGAGTCGATTAGAATAAAAAGGACCTCACTGCGAGTTCGCCAGCGTTCCAGTTGGGCGCTGAGCAGGTCTATCATTTCGAGATTCAGGCTGTTTAGAGTCGCTTCCGAATTCAGGGTGGCGACGCCAGCACAGTTACCACCTGAAAGTTCGAGTTCGGAAAATAAGACAGGCTTTGGCATTTAGGCATTTTTCCAGATTGGCTTGCGTTTACCCAGGAAGGCATTGACCCCTTCTTCCTGGTCTGCGGTCGAGAAAAGCGCCACAAATTCATCTCTTTCATTGGCGAGGGCGGTTTCCATATGACCGGTTCTTGCGGCCATGATCAGGCGTTTACAGGCGGACACGCTGGTCGGACTTTGATTGCCGGTCATTGCTGCCAAAGCCAAAGATCGGTCAAGGCTCTGGCCTTTTTCCACGACCTCTTCTATCAATCCTATGCTAAGCGCTGTATCCGCATTGACGCGTTCGCCGCACAGTATCATTCTCTTAGCCCACCCCTCACCGACTAACCAAGGCAAGTGCTGGGTACCCAGTCCGCACGGCAGCAGGCCGACGGTCGCCTCGGGTAATGCCATGACGGCTTGCTGTTCTGCAATCCGTATGTCACAGGCCATGGCACATTCGAGTCCGCCGCCCATGGCATATCCATTGATGGCAGCAATTGAGACACCGCTGAAACGAGTCAGTGCCTGAAAAGCACTGTGGAACCGATCAGCCATAACTCGGGCATGGTCAGCATCACCATCAGCAAATAAATTCAGGTCAGCGCCTGCGGAGAAAAATTTGTCCCCCTGTCCCGTTATGACCAGGCTGTAGCAATTCGGATCTTTGTTTAAGTTGTCGATCAAAGACTCAAGGGCTGCGAGGTTATCGGCATCCCAGGTATTTGCAGCCGGGTTGTTGATAGTGACAAGCGCAGTGGTAGCTTTCATTTCAAATAGCAATTTATCAGTCACGTGAACTCCTTTGCTGTATGGCTGTTGCAATATGCGCGACTAACCCTAAATTTCTGGAAATGACGAATTTCATGAGATGGGGAGTTACCCCAGACTGGAGTGGAACGTTAATCCACTTGCTGCAGCCGCGGCCAAAAGCGCCTTCAATATTAGGCTTATAGACGAGGCTGGCCTGTGCCAGACATCATTTGTTACAGATCGCATGTTACTTCAGGTCAATAGTCATATTAGCTGAAGCAACAGCATCACTGGAAAACCAGCGAGCCGTTATGGTTTTCGTTTCGGTATAGAATCGTATCGCCTGCTTTCCGTAAGCATGCTGATCTCCGTAGAAAGAGTTTTTCCAGCCCGTAAATGAAAAGAAAGGCAAAGGCACTGGGATTGGGATATTAATACCGACCTGGCCTACTTCGATTTCACTTTGGAATCTGCGGGCAGCGCCACCCGAAGAAGTGAATATGGAAGTGCCGTTACCAAATGGATTATCGTTAATGAGAGAGATGGCTTCCTCCAGGGTGTCAGCATTCACAGCGACCAGAACCGGTCCGAATATTTCATCCGTATAAATGGTCATTTCAGGAGAGACGTCGCTGAATAAAGTAGGCCCGATCCAGTTGCCATCGGGCAGGCCCTCAACTGTGCAATCACTGCCATCAAGTAGGCATTTAGCACCTTCCAGCTTACCTTTCTCAATATAGTCAAGAATCCGGGTTTTAGCCTGTGGGCTGATCTGCGGTCCGTACCCGGCACCATTGTCATCCCAGGCGCCTGGTCTGACTTCAGACATGGCTTGAGCGACGTCAGGTATCCACTCCTGGGCGCTGCCTACAAACAACGCGACTGAAATCGCCATGCATCTCTGGCCGGCGGCCCCAACGGACGAGCCTATCAACGAACTGATAGCCTGTTCTTTGTTCGCATCAGGCATGATGACCATGTGATTTTTTGCGCCGGTCATGCATTGTACGCGCTTTAGGTTGTCGGTCCCGGTTCGATAAACGTGTTGACCGACGGCCACTGAACCCACAAAAGAGATTGCTTTGGTGTCTGGATGGGTGATTAACGCATCAACTTGTTCCTTGCCACCATGAATCAGCTGTAACAGGTTTTCAGGAAAGCCGCATTGGTAGAAAAGTTCCACCAGCCGGTTGGGCGTGATCGGGTCCTGTTCGGAGGGTTTTAATATGAAAGTGTTACCGCAGGCAATGGCCATGGGGAACATCCACAGGGGAATCATGGCAGGGAAATTAAAAGGCGTTATGCCGACGCAAACACCGAGCGGCTGGATTAAACTATAGGTGTCGATACCTCTGGCAACATTTTCGGAAGTTTCTCCCATCATCATAGCTGGGACGTTACAGGCCTGCTCGGCAACTTCGATTCCTCTCCATACATCACCTTGTGCATCGGCGAATGTTTTACCGGTTTCCTCGGATAGAATTTCCGCGATCTCATCCTGCTTCTCTTTAAGTAGCATTTGATATTTCATCATCAGTCTGGCGCGTTCAGGGGAGGGTACCAGTCGCCATTCAGCAAAGGCTTTTTTCCCGGCTGCAACCGCTTCGCTGATTTCATCAGTCGTTGCGCAGGGTGCCTCGACGATGACGTCCTGAGTAGCTGGGTTCAACACGGCGATGGTGTCGGGACCCGTTCCAGGTCGGAACCCACCGTTAATATAGAGATCTAAAACCTTAGCCATAAATTTATTCCTTATCTGTTAATGATGCTGTCCCTAAAGAAAAGCCTGTTAATGATGCTGTCCCTAAAGAAAAGCCTCATAATGCTGCTGTCCATAGAGGTAATTGATAATGTATTTTAAAGAAGGTCAGGAGGCAGTCAAAGCGTTTATGACCTTCATGTTATTTACCCGATTCAGATAAATTCATTACACCCCAAAGTTTGATTAAACGCCAGCCAGAGGCTGATTGATAACAAACCGGTCCATTAGTTTCGCCTGGCGGTTCTGCATAACGCATGGGTTCAAGCATCTCAGTAAATCGACTTTGAGTCAGTTATCGCTGTGTGTCTACAGTGATAGGGATTTGCTGGCAACTATCTATCTGCTGAGTAGCTGTTATACACCACTCTGGTCAAGTCAGGTAAGCTACGATTTGGCAGATACGGATTTCAGTAGATGAGCGGCGCCATGGGGGGTGTTGATGGCTGCATTTGAGCCAAACAGGCGTTCTTTCATTTGCCCGTAAACTTTGCGATTTTCTCCCAGCCGTGCCAGTGACTGGGCCTGGTTAAGTGCGTTTTCGAGCAAGTCGTCCTGGCTGTATACACGGCTGACAATGCCTGCCTCGGCTGCCTCTGGTCCTGTCCAACGTCGCGCTAGCTGTACCGTTTCAAAGAATACATTTGCTGGTAATTTGTGTTGGAACAAGGCCAGTTCTGGATCAGGAATGACCATGCCAATTTCAACTTCGTTGGCACAGATAAAACCGCGATCTTGTCTCATCAGGCGAACATCGTGACACAACGCCATCATGAATCCAGCGCCGAAGGCGTGACCATTGATGGCACATATAGAAGGCAGCGGTAGCGTTATAATTCTACCCATCAGGGCCATAAATTCCCTGCCAAAAGCATCCTTGTCTCCACCGGGATGGTCTCCAGAACTGGTTCGCCATTCTAGGTCCAGGCCATTGGAAAAAAACTTCGGATCTGAAGAGGTTGTCACCAGAGCAGCAGGGCCAACTGATGCCTCTACTTCATCAAGCGCGGCGGCAATTTCACGAACAAACGTAGTATTCCAGCGGTTTTCACCATCATCCAGAGTAAGAATAAAAGTTTGATTTTGTTTCTCCAGTTGTATCATAGGGTTCTCAAGATTAAGGAGTTGGCTGTGATAGTATCAGGGTAGGTACGGGTGCTTGTGTATCTGCGTTCAGCTTGGTTTATTTTCCTTGGGCTTGCAACAATATCTCAAGGTTTTCTGAATCAGGAAAGACGCAATTGAGGGAATAGCCGCATATGGATGAAATATCAGCAAGTGCTCTGAAAGAGAGTTTTGAATCCAGTGAAGATGACATCTGGGTTCCTGATCTGAGCCACGTCAGCTGGTCAAATCGAGACTTCCTAGGGTGGATTCACCCGTCTGGGCATTTAGGCTATGTTGTGCTGATCTCCCCCCAGGATGGCAGCCTCAAAGGTGTGGTAATGCGTCGATTGTTGAGATCCTCAACTAGGGTCAGGCTTGATATGTGCTGTCTTTGTCATCATGTCCATAGGCTCGATGGCACTGCCATGTTTACGGTCACTGAAAAAGGCAGTCGGGGGCGGAGAACAATAGCAAATGTGGTTTGCAAGGATCTGGATTGTAGTTTGCGTTTGCGTAACCTGGCAGAGCCGGGTAGTTTGATGACTGAAACGCTTTATCCTGAAGCGAAGATATGGCGAATGCAGAAGACGCTGCATCGCTGGCTGACAAGGGCTAAATATCTGTAAATTATCAATTCATTTGGTAAATAGGCGTTTCATTTTGTAATGAAAGGTTTTATTGAAAGATGGCGTCGTTCTGCCTTTATCTGCGGGGATAGAGATTCGTGGTTAACTTTTTAACTTCATTTAACAAAGCATTGCGTCCCAAGGGGAGGGTGTTCTTTGGCTGGTATATTGTCGCCTCGGCATCTGGATTGCAATTGCTGTCCGGATTGCTCTGGATGCAGTCGTATGGTGCCTATGTGGTGCTGCTTCAGGAAGACTTTGGCTGGAGCAAGACAATGGTGGCGGGTGCATTTGCCTTAGCCAGAGTGGAAAGTGGTGTATTAGGGCCGCTGCAGGGATGGCTGGTGGACCGCTTTGGACCCAGGTCTATCCTTACCATCGGCATATTGATATTTGCGCTCGGATTTTTCAGTTTCTCGGCGATTAACAGCCTGCTGGGGTTTTACTTGTCGTTTGCACTGATTGCGGTCGGTTCCAGCTTGGGTGGGTTTGCTACTGTGATGGTAGGCATCGTCAATTGGTTTAGGCAGCACAGGTCTAAAGCGGTCGCAATATCCCAGATTGGGTATTCTCTCGGAGGGTTAGCGGTACCGCTTTTAGTGATCTGTCTGCAAGCCATTGGCTGGAGGGAGACGGCTTTTTATTCTGGATTGCTTGTGCTGTTGATAGGCTTGCCCCTGGCACAACTGGTACGTCATCGCCCGGCGGATTACGGTGAGGTGGCAGATGGTCAGAGCCTTGAATTGTCAACTACGACAATTGGCCAGGCCATGCGGGTTGATTTCAGTGCCAGGCAGGCCATGGCTACTTCTGCTTTTTGGTTGGTTTCACTCGGTCACGCGTCGGCTTTGCTATGTGTGTCGGTGGTTATGGTGCATCTGGTCCCGCACCTGTCTGAGGGCCTCGGCTATAGCTTAACCGAAGCAGCCCTGGTGGTTGCCTTGCTGACTGGTTTTCAGATGTTTGGGCAGATAATAGGGGGATATCTGGGTGATCGATACAACAAACGATGGCTGTGTATTATCTGTATGCTGATACACGGCCTAGCACTATGGATATTGGCCTATGCCAGTAGTTTATCGGAAGTGATCCTGTTCGCGGTAATGCACGGTTTGGCGTGGGGGATTCGAGGGCCGCTGATGGTGGCTATCAGGGCAGATTATTTTGGCCCGAGCGCGTTTGGAACTATCATGGGGTTTTCATCGTTAATTTTGATGTTTGGAATGGCCGGCGGGCCTATTATTGCCGGTTTTATGGCGGATATTTATGGTGACTATAAAGTTGGCCTGGCAAGCTTGGCCTGTGCGGCCTTCTTGGGGAGTTTTTGCTTTGTGTTCGCACGCAAACCCGAGTTGGTCGATAACAAGGAAACAGCATGAAAGAGGATAATGATGCGGCTGTGCTCTACAAGGAAAGCGATGGTATTGCGATTATTGCTATTAATCGGCCCGATAAAAAAAACGCCCTAACCGAAGCAGTTATCCGGGGTATTGCTGACCGGGTTGATCAGGCAACCAGGAGTGCTGCTGTGGCAGCGATTGTACTGCGTGGTGTGGGTGATACTTTTACAGCGGGTTATGACCTGACGCAGTCAGAGGAACGATTTGATCGGGCGTTTGGATCGAAAGCCATAGACGCCAGAGACGGTGCCTGGGACCCGGTCAGGGACTATCGGATGATGGGCAATAATGTGCGCAGATTCATGAGTATTTGGGAGTGCCCGAAACCGGTTATTGGTGAGATAAGAGGGTGGGCTATTGGTGGTGCAACTGATCTGGTGTTGTGCTGTGACCTACTCTATATGGCAGACAACGCTTTCATTGGTTATGCTCCCAGCCGCATTTACGGGACACCCACAACGATGATGTGGGTGTATCGATTAGGCTTGGAACACGCCAAGCAGTTCTTGTTGACGGGTAAAGCCATTAGCGCATCGACGGCCCATAGAATTGGTCTAGTTTCAGAAGTTTTTCCTGAAGCAGAACTTTCAGATCAGGTTGATCTGGCAGCAAGGCAGTTTGTTAATATCCCTGCAAACCAGTTGGCTTTGAATAAGTTACTAATCAATCAGGCCTTTGAAAACATGGGTCTGAGGACTACGCAGATGCTGGGTACTTTCTTCGATGGAATGGCGCGGCATACGGAAGAAGCTTATCGCTGGGTTGAATCCTTCGAAGACAAGGGGTTTAAAGAGGTTATCAGGCAACGTGATCAGCCCTGGCAGGATTATGGACAAGGAAACAGTGATGAAAAAGAATAGCCATATGCCCTGGCTGGGATTATCCAAGCGGGGCCTGGGGCCACAGGTTTGTTAAGCCAGTATCTAGAGGCCATGGGAATTGATCGCTGGACCGAGCGGGGAAATCCGCTTGCACCAGTCGCTTCCAGCGATGCTCCCAAAGCAACGCCTTCAGCGACTGAAACGGCCAGCACGGCTGCACCGGGTCAGACATTTCATGTGCTGAATTTTCAGTCACTGGCGATGCTGGTTGGGGTCGATCAGAATGAATTAGAGGTGCTGCCAGACGCATTGCTGGGTATGTGCTATGAACTTGCTAGGGCCTATAACCGGGCACCCTCCAGGCCGGTAGTTTCTGTGCTGGCTATACAGAGAAATAAAGCGCCGGAGGAATTTATCGCAGCACTCAGCCAGCTTATCTCGGGCATGCCCAGGCAGATCATTGTGATAATGGATGTTCACGCAAAAATCTCAGAGCATACCAATAACGTTCTGGGTCTGCTTGATAGCCGCAACGGCGATCACCTGTTTATTGATAACCTGGTTGAGTTCCAAACCAGTGCAGCAGTAAAAAGAAAGTTCTGGGAAGATTTAATGGCTTCCAGGGTCAGGCCTCGTGGTAACTAAGGTTGCGTTCCGGACAATGGCGTTAACTGATTTGTCCGCGGTACTCTGCAATGAAAAGTCGGCCTATTCTCATCCTTGGAGTGAGGGCATTTTCCGGGATTGCCTGAATCAAAAGGGAGAATCCTGGGTATTGATTACTGGAGACCTGATTGCCGGTCACGGTTTGTTGTCTATTGGCGCGGGTGAAGCCCACTTGTTGAATGTGTGTGTGAATGCTCAACTGCAGGGGCAAGGTTTGGGTCGAAAACTGACCGTGCATATGCTTAGTCAGGCAAAACGTAGACGCGCTAAAAGCCTTTTTCTTGAAGTCCGACCATCGAATATGGCCGCTCGCAGCCTCTATGATAGTCTCGGTTTTAACGAAATCGGGCGTCGCAAAGGCTACTACCCAGGAGTAACAAAAAGAGAAGATGCCCTGGTGATGGCGAAAGAACTGATCTAGTGCAACATAATAGTGTCTAGGTCGGTATAATACCGTCTCTAGACAGAGACCTCAGATATGATTGCCAGTGAAGTTGATAGGCGCAGGACGTTTGCGATCATTTCCCACCCAGATGCGGGTAAGACTACCATCACCGAAAAATTGCTGCTGTTGGGCAAGGCGATTCAACAGGCGGGCACGGTAAAGTCGAAGAAGTCTGACCGTTACGCGACGTCGGATTGGATGGAACTGGAGAAACAAAGAGGTATTTCTGTTACTACTTCAGTGATGCAGTTTCCCTACGCCGATTGTGTCGTCAACCTCCTGGACACGCCGGGGCATGAAGATTTTTCCGAAGATACTTATAGGACCCTGACCGCCGTTGATTCTGTATTGATGGTCATTGACGGTGCCAAGGGCGTCGAGGATCGAACTGTAAAGTTGATGGAAGTGTGTCGATTACGAGATACCCCGATCCTGACCTTTATCAATAAACTGGACCGAGAGATACGTGATCCTATCGACCTCCTGGACGAGGTTGAATCGATTCTGAAAATCGATTGTGCGCCGATCACCTGGCCTATTGGCGCAGGCAGCCAGTTCAGGGGAGTTTACCATCTGTACCTGGATATTATTTATCCCTATCAACGAGGTGTTGATGGCCCTGCATTGGAAGCTGACTTGATAAGTGGGATTCGCAGCAAAGAAGCCGCGTCGTTTTTAGGCGACCAGTTAGAAGATTTGCTCGAAGAGATTGAACTGGTGCGTGGGGCTTCGCATGAATTTGATCAGAAACGCTATCTAAATGGTGAGTTAACGCCGGTCTATTTTGGTTCGGCATTGCGTAATTTCGGTGTAATGGAAATGCTCGATGGATTCGTTGAGGTTTCTCCCTCCCCTATTCAGCGAATGACCACGGAAGAGCCGATTGATCCGAAAGATAGGCAATTCAGCGGTTTTGTTTTCAAGATACAAGCCAATATGGACCCTAAACATCGGGACCGAATGGCCTTTATGAGGATTTGCTCGGGAAGTTACCAGCAGGGCATGAAAATGCATCATGTCCGCATTGGTAAAGATATAAAAGTCACGGACGCGGTTACCTTTCTTGCCGGGGGGAGGTCGACAGCAGGACAGGCTTATTCCGGCGACATCATAGGGCTGCATAATCACGGCACCATACAGATTGGTGATACCTTTACCTCTGGGAAGAAAACCTCTTTTATTGGTATCCCCCATTTCGCGCCTGAATTGTTCAGGCGAGTAAAATTGAAAGATCCTCTCAAGAGTAAGCAGCTCAGGCAGGGCCTGACGCAGTTATCAGAAGAAGGCGCCACCCAGGTCTTTATGCCTAAGGAATCAAATGACCTGATCCTGGGGGCTGTTGGGATTCTGCAGTTTGATGTGGTCGCGTTTCGTCTAAAGGAAGAGTACAAGGTTGAATGTGGGTATGAACCAGTGAGCGTCACTACGGCTCGATGGGTATCAAGTTCGGATATCAAGCAGCTTGCAGAATTTGAACGCAAGGCATTAACCAATTTGGCCATCGATGGCGGTGGTCATCTTACTTACCTGGCACCCACTCGAGTCAACCTGAGTTTAACTGAGGAGCGCTGGCCCGAGATTGATTTTCGTGCGACCCGGGAAATTGCCTAAGTCATATCTGCGTAGGGGTTGGTTGCCGTTAGATCTATTTTTTTCTGCTGACCTGGTATGGATATATGATCTGCCTCGATGGCAAGCTCAGAACCTTCTACAACACCCTGCCCGAACTGGTAAATGAGTTCAGTATTACCTGCTATGGTCTGTTCTTCATAGGCTCGCGTAGCGGCATCAACGCCCTGGTGGGTTTGTTGATATTCCATGAATCTTTTTTTACCGTATCTTTTAAGTAACATGGATTCAGTGACCGTCGGTGAGAGAATCGCGGCGGTCGCATTATTGCCGCCAAAACCTTTAGAGTTGATTAGCGTTGCTGCCATAGTCGAGGGATTGATTTCAGTATGCTTGAGTAGAAAATCCAGGTGGCTGTGATGGACGTCTTCGGCCAGAGCGGGTGTCGTCTGTATTCCTGGAATGATGCCATCTTGCCAAACCCCCAGGGAAGATATGATCTGATCAGCAGAAGCGCAGGATAGAGAATGACCGAGATAAGCCTTAATGGCCGTAACTGGCCAGTCTTTCATGCCGTAGGCCTTGGCTAGTTCATTAAATATATGAGACTCAGTCACCCTGTTCTGTGGGGTTCCAGTGCCATGGGCCTGCATATAGGTGTTGTGCTTGAGATTTTCCTCGCCAAGTATCGCCTTAATGGTCGCCATTGCCTTGCCGACCGTGATGTAGTTACCGATACCAGGTCCAGGAATAGATTTTTTGAAGCCATCTGCATTAATAAAAACATCGGCCACTGAACCGTAAATGTGAGCGCCCAGCTCCATGGCCAGTTCATCGTCAAACAAAACCAGGAATTGGGATGCTTCAGCCAAAGTGAAACCACAGTTGTCTCCAAACGGACGACAGGCAAGTTGATGGTTAAGCGGACCCAACCTGGCCAGGGCGTCGTCTTCGGCGAGAGCCCCCATAGTGCGATAACCTTCGATTACTTCTGGGGTTAAAGGCGCTTCGCTGGAACCAACGATGACTACCCGGTACTTTCCTGATCGAATGTCCTGGATGCCTTGCCTGAGGTTATATAGAAAGGTTGCGCAGGCGCCCACATTGGCGCCGGTGGAGCCAACACTGCCGATGACATAGGCATTCACAAAATCGGCTGTCATTTGAGCCAACCCCAATGCACAGTTTTTTGAACTGACCCGTTTGCCCATCATGGTCGATTGAAGCATGGCGCCAGAGCCATTGTTATCCAACTGCCCCATAGCGCTGCTGGCGTAGACTGAAAACTGGTCAGCGGGAACCTTATCTTTTACGGCTTGCCAGGGGATACCAAGAGACTGGATGGCATCCGAGGCTCCATAGACGGTCAACTGCAACCCGCGAGGGTGATTTCTACTCTGGTACAAAGACTCTGGATCAAATCCGGACGGCAACTGACCAGCAGAGTTTACTTTTGATTGGCGTCTGTCCGGGAACAGTACATCTAAGGGTTGTTGCGACCTGATAATAACCTGGCCACCCTCGCCAGTATCTGAAACTTCCCAGTCTGGTGGGATGCGTGCAGGCAAATGGCTGCGTTTCATGGTGAATTCAATTGCTTCGTTTTCAACTGGGTCCATTTGAGCAGACTTGTTGAGACGGATATCAGCAGGATCGAAAAGGTTGGTTTCGAGTTTACGAATCAGCGTATGGTTGAGAATGTGGGTCTCATCAACCGGGCAGTTCATTAATACAGCCAGCGCTTTCAGGGTTTCCTGGGATTTGCTTGCCGGCAATTTATCGAAGACCGTGCGTCGATAAGCATGGTGGCCCGAGCTTCGTCCGGCGGGGTTAATTCCTCCGAATCCAACGATAACCGGCAGACGTGTCACGATGTGATTCCTAATTGCTGTAAATCCAATAAATTGTAGACGGTTCCCCTACCTTAAATCTACATTAACCTTCCAGAATTGAATAAACACCGCCGGTTTATTGATTATGGAAGGGATCTAAACCATTTCAATGGCAATTGCAGTTGCTTCTCCACCGCCAATGCATAGGGCTGCGACTCCGCGGGTTTTGTTCAAGCGCTTAAGTGCGTACATTAAAGAGACGATAATTCGCGCCCCGGTCGAGCCGATAGGGTGTCCTTGGGCACAGGCGCCACCATGGATATTTACCTTTGCCGGATCAATGCTTAGTTCCTGCTGAGCCAGCATGGTAACCATGGCGAAAGCTTCATTGATTTCAAACAGGTCGACCTCGTCTTTTGCCCAGTTTGCTTTCTCCAGGACTTTCTTGATGGCATCTATGGGCGCCAGGGTGAATTCAGACGGATGCCGTGAGTGAGTACTATGAGCAATTATTTTAGCCAGAGGTTTGAGGTCACGATCCTGCAAGGTGGTCTCATCGACCAGTATCAGGGCCGAGGCGCCATCTGATATCGAACTTGAATTTGCCGCTGTGACGGTACCATCTGCTTTAAATGCGGGTCGCAAACTGGGGATTTTATCCAGATTGGCTTTACCTGGCTGCTCATCGATGCGAATGGTGCGCTCGCCACTGCGATCCTTAATATGGACTTCTGCTATCTCTGCATCAAGTGCGCCGGATTCAATGGCAGTGACTGCTTTTTGCAGGGAAGAAATAGCGAAGTCGTCCATTCCTTGCCGGGTGAGTTGATGTTGGTCGGCAACTTCCTGTGCGAACGCGCCCATTAACTTGCCTGTCTTGGCATCTTCCAGGCCGTCAGTAAACATTACATCCTGCATTTCGCCATGGCCCATACGCATGCCATTGCGCACTTTAGGTAAGAGATAGGGGGCGTTGCTCATGCTTTCCATGCCTCCGGCGACCATAATTTTATTCGTTCCAGCCTTGATCAGGTCATGGGCAAGCATAGTCGCTTTCATGCCAGATCCGCAGAGTTTGTTGATGGTGGTCGCGCCGACACTGACCGGGATGCCTGCATCGATGCCTGCCTGGCGAGCAGGTCCCTGTCTGAGACCGCTGGGGAGGACACAACCCATAATGATTTCATCGACATCCTCACCGCTGAGGCCGGCCCGCTCCACGGCTTTTTTGATGGCAACTGAGCCAAGCTGGACTGCGGTAAGCGAGCCTAGGTCGCCCTGTAAGCCACCCATCGGCGTGCGGGCACCTGCCGCGATATAGACCTCTTTTGTCATCCTGATTTCCTCATTCCCGGTTAGTGGTGATATCTGCTGGCCCGGATGTAATTAATCCGCCAGTGGTTAGCTGCGCTGTAGGATAAACCATGCGGCTTTTGCAAGCTACTGATCCACCTTGTAATCGGGTAGTTTGTGGTAAACTGGAAGCGTTAATTTTAATCTTTTTTTCAGGAGGCACCATAATGTCCGACGCTGCTCAGCAAGCCCTTGCAATATTTAAAACCATAGAAGGTCAACAGGAGGGAGTCGGCGATTGGTTTGAAGTAGACCAGGATCGCATTAATCTTTTTGCAGATGCCACTTTAGATCATCAGTTTATTCATATTGATGCTGAGAAATCAGCGCAGTTGTCTCCTTATAAAACAACTATAGCGCATGGCTTCCTGACCTTATCTTTAATCGTGCACCTCGGAAACAGCGTGCCGATACTGAAACCTGAAGCCTTTGAAGGTGTTTTCATGGGCGTTAACTATGGCCTTGAAAAAGTGCGCTTTCCTGGCCCTGTCCCAGTTAACTCTAGGATCAGAGCAAGCCATCGATTTATGCTCGCTGAAATGAAGGCAGCCAATACTATTCAGCTTAAAAAGGTAGTCACGATTGAGCGGGAAGGGGTCGATAAGCCGGTTTGTGTGGCTGAGGCTTTAACTCGTTTAATGTACGCTTGATTCAGGGACCAGGAGCATCAGCTTGAAAAACGCGGCCATGACAGTCATTAAACAGCACGACCTGATCCAGAGTATCCAGGACGCGTTGCAGTACATCTCCTATTATCATCCCCCCGATTTTATCCGAGCCCTTGGACTTGCTTATCAGCGTGAACAATCAGTTGCTGCCAAAGATGCCATGGCTCAGATATTAATCAATTCCCGCATGTGTGCAGAAGGTCAAAGGCCTATCTGTCAGGATACCGGTATCGTCAATGTTTTTATTTCTGTGGGCATGAATGTTCGTTTTGAAGCAGACATGTCGCTTGAAGACATGATCAATGCCGGAGTCAGGGCTGCCTATCAATTGCCTGATAATGTACTTCGAGCCTCAGTCCTGGCCGATCCGGCCGGGCGCAGGATCAATACGCAGGACAACACCCCGGCGGTCATTCATACCGAGTTGGTTCCCGGTGACATAGTCGAGATCAGGGTCGCAGCCAAAGGAGGTGGTTCTGAAGCAAAATCCCGGTTGGTCATGCTCAACCCAGCCGATAGTATCGTTGATTGGGTGCTTGATACGGTCCCTTTGATGGGTGCTGGCTGGTGTCCGCCAGGTATGCTGGGTATTGGTATAGGCGGGACTGCCGAAAAAGCCATGTTGTTGGCAAAGCGGTCCTTGATGGATAGTATTGATATTCAGGATCTGATTGACAGAGGACCGGCAAATCGAGCCGAAGAATTGCGATTAGAGATCTTTGAAAAAGTTAACAGCCTTGGTATCGGGGCGCAGGGTCTGGGTGGTCTAACGACCGTTCTTGATGTAAAAGTCCTCGACTATCCGACCCACGCCGCAAACCTGCCAGTAGCAATGATCCCTAATTGTGCTGCGACTCGGCATGTGCATTTCACCCTTGATGGTAGTGGGGTTGCTGAATTACCTGTGCCTGAACTAAGCGATTGGCCAGACATCACCTGGGCTGCCGGCCCTAACTCCAGGCGAGTTAATCTCGATACCGTGACCCGGGAGGACATTGCGACCTGGAAGCCAGGTGAGACGCTGTTGTTAAAGGGTAAAATGCTGACCGGTCGCGATGCGGCTCATAAAAAAATAAGAGACCTGTATGAGTCAGGTCAGGACTTGCCAGAGGGTGTCGATCTTAACGGACGGTTTATTTATTACGTTGGTCCTGTTGACCCCGTGCAAGGGGAGATAGTCGGCCCCGCTGGTCCCACTACCGCAACCAGGATGGACGGTTTTACGGATTTGATGCTGTCGAAAACCGGGTTACTGGGCATGATCGGTAAAGCTGAACGAGGGCCCGTCGCAATTGCTGCCATCAAGCGACATAAAGCGGTCTATCTTATGGCAGTAGGTGGCGCTGCCTTCCTTGTATCCAAGGCTATCAAGGCATCTCGAGTGGTCGCTTTCCCTGAATTGGGAATGGAAGCGATTCATGAATTTGAGGTCGAGGATATGCCGGTTACGGTCGCCGTGGATGTAAAGGGAGATTCGGTTCATTCCAGCGGACCGCGGCAATGGCAGGAAAAGATTGGCAGGATACCTTTAAAAGATACCCTTGGCAGCTAATTGAACAGATGGGTTCTTTGCGATTATTGCGCCAAAACAAGCGAGTCCACGCGGGCTTTTGTAGGTCATTGTCCATTGGCTGGAGCTTAACCATTCATTGCATCCGATCAGGGCATACAGTAGGCTTGTTTGCTCGATTGCAGGGCTGTAAAAAACGGGCCGATAAAGAACTACCGATTTTAAATCTGGCAGTGGAACTAATTGCTGGAAGCTGCTGTCGAAGCTCGCAGTTTAATCAGTTATTCAAGCTGTAACCAAGGGATTTCACAAGAATATGGCACAGAAGCCAGGATCTATTGATCAACTTTATTTGAATGCGGAAACCCTTTCGGAGGATTTTTCTCTTTTCCCGCGAAAAGGCCCTGCTGCGCCTCTAAAAGGGCTTTTATCTGAACAACAGGTCAATATTCAGCTGCAGCAACTTCAGACAATGGAAGTGGATGAGTATATAGCAGCGACGGTGTTGCCGAGTGAAGAATCAACTCGACCCGGAGCGCGTCAGGTCATAGAGGCTTTGGAGCTGCCGATCAGCCATGAAGAAAGGTTAGGTCCTTACTTCGCCTGCGAGGTTGAACTGGAATTTGATGGTAGCCCACGAACCATTGGTCTGATTGCCCAGGATCGAGCTTTTGGTAGCGGTGTGTGGGGGCCAGAGCACCATCAGGCTGCTGCTGACCGGGCTATAGGGTTCGCTATCCGGTCCTTGCCGATTGTAACTTTTATGGATACCCCGGGTGCTGATCCCTATGAGCAGGCCAATGCTGCAAATCAGGCGCATTCGATTTCTCGATTGATTGCAGAATTGTGTAATGTTGATGTTCCAACCGTTGGTATCATTGTTGGCCAGGGCTATTCAGGAGGAGCAATTCCGCTTGCGGCCAGTAATTTGTTGTTGAGTCTACGTACGGGTGTATTTAATACTATTCACCCTCGCAGCCTTGCAAGTTTGGTGACGCGTTATAATCTCTCCTGGCAGGAGTGTGCCAAGTTTGTCGGGGTCTCGTCGTTTGAATTATATCGTCAGGGAAATATTGACGGCATAGTCGATTACGATCCAGGTGAAACTGAAAACATCCAGAATTTGAGAGACGTCATAGTCGCTGCGATTTCTTCTATCGAAGAGGGTGCCCGGCAGTTTGTCGGTGAACATCCGGAAATCCTGGATCATTACCACAGAAATATTAATCGATATTTGAACGTGTCGGAGTATCTGGCAGCGGTCAATGCCAGTTCCAGCCTGAAACTGAGAACCTCACCTACTGAATATCCGAATGTGTTTGGAGTTGCTTATCGATATCTGCGCTATCTCGGATTACGCAGCAGGATTAAAGCAACCACAACCACCCAGTATGGCCGATTGGCAAATGTGGAAATTCCGCCAGGTGAGCTGGCCCAGCGAGTTCATAGGGAAAGACGCGCAGCTTTTTTGAACTGGTTACAGGACCCAGACAAAGTTTTATATGACGATGCGCTTAATAAGGTCTGGAAGAATTTTGTCGAAAAGAGAGAGCGTCTTGGTGATGAGCAGGGCGCGCTAAGGAAGCTGATTTTTGGTGAGCCTGAAAAGAACTATGAGAAAGCTCGCCAGGAGCTTTGCATGGTCGCTGGTTTGCATCTTTTTAATCGCTGGAAAGGAAATGCTAAAGATAACCTACTGGCGCTAATAGAACACCTGAATGAATATGAATCCAGCAATTATCTGCTGGCTACAGAAGAGATTAAAGAGGTCAAGACATTGCTGGTCTCCATGTCAGAATGTGACGAGTCATTTGTCCAGCACCTCAAATCCCTGTTTAGCTTTGATGGCCGGAAATTGTTTGACCCGGCCTTCATAGACCAGAAAAAACCAGATTTCCTCAGGGCACAGCTGGCCTCTGAACTTAATTTAATTCTTGAACAAGAGGATCTTTTTGATGAAAGCCGCTTGTCAGGAATCAGCCTCTCGCCGCAGACTCGCGCGCTAGTCAAAGATAAGTCTTCGTCTCGGTCCATGATTCCCCTGAATCGACGCTTGCTGGAAGACTCGCTCTGGTCGCACCTGCATAGAACCTCAGGGGAAAGTCAGGGCAGCACAGGCCAGGACCTGACGATTCTTGAAGTTTTGTTAGATCCGGATGTGAATATTCATTTCCTTCAGGAGTGTAGGAATTTAGTCGTTTTTTCAACTACCTATGATGTGCTCTTGAGAGAACTGGTAGCCATTGCTCAGGAAGCCCATGATTCGCGCCATCTTTCTGGGGAAATGCTGGAAAAACTGCTCGCACAGGCGGTCTCGCAGGTCGCCTTGATGCCGTTGTTTGCTGATATTAGGCCAGCTGAAATCAACAGTGAGTTTGCTCTCTGGGTCGAGCAGCTTGGCCAGTATTTTGGTGGCAGCGTGTTCCTTAAAGCCGTAGAAGAATGGATGCGGGTGGTTCATAAGGATAAATCAGATACGCTCTTTGTGGTCATCAGTCATGTTTTTGAGAAGGTGCTTCCTGATTATCACAATGCCAATCGTCATGGTAGGCCTTTTAAAGGCAAGCTCGAGCCGGTTCGAATTGGTCGCAGAAAAGATTTTTGGAACCGGTTGACGATTGCCTACAGGGATCTGCTTTTCAATGAGTTACTGACCCGTGAAAAGCGCTCCAAGAAGACTCGCTTTGAAACCTTGCTCGAACGCTATGTTTCAGGCTTTGAAGAAACCAGTGCCAATTTGATGTCCGCCAATCCAGTGTCTTTCCCTACTTTCAGGCCGTCGATCGAATCCGCCCTTAAGAATGATATTCGGCCTCACGGCCTTATTACCGGGATTGGTGATTTTAATACCAGCGAGTCTAGTTACAGGGTTGGCCTGGTAATGTCTAATGTTGCTTTTCAAGCAGGCAGCATCGACAACTCGGATTGTGTTCGGTTTTGCAAATTGCTGGTCGAATGTGCATCGCAGCGCCTGCCGGTTGTCTGCTTCATTTCCTCGGGCGGTATGCAGACCAAGGAAGGAGCGGCAGCGCTGTTTACCATGGCTGTGATAAATGATCGTATTACTCGATTTGTCAGGGACAATGACCTTCCGATTATCCTTTTTGGTTATGGTGATTGCACGGGAGGTGCCCAGGCTAGTTTTGTCACTCATCCCCTGGCCCAGACCTATTATTTTTCCGGTTGCAGCATGCCATTCGCTGGTCAGGCTGTTGTTGAGAGAAATCTTCCCTATACCTGCATGATGAGCAATTACCTGTCCATGACACCCGGTGCTATGCAAGGTCTGGTCAAGCATCCTTTCGCCACCGATCTGGAGCAGGAATTGCGACGGGTAGATCCGGCAATACCGGTTCCGACGGAAACAATCGAAGCGGTAGTAGACCGAATTATGTCTGGGGTTTTGACCGCTATAGAGCCATCAGTGGGTTCTCCTGAGCTCTCTGAGGATGAGCTCATCAGGCCGGTTGAGAAGGTATTGATTCACGCCAGGGGCTGCACTGCTGTCAAACTGGTAAGTAAAGCGCTTGAATTGAATTATCATCCGGTTCTGGTGCAATCCGACCCCGATATGGATTCAGTCGCTGCCGACCTGGTTGGTACTGACGGGACTCGTGGAACACTGGTATGTATCGGTGGTAACACCTCTGATGAAAGTTATCTTAATGCATTGAGTATATTGAAAATTGCCGAGAATGAAGGTGTTGATTCTTTGCATCCTGGGATAGGTTTTCTTTCTGAATCGCCCAATTTTGCAGGCCTTGTCAGACAGAAAGGAATTAACTTTATTGGTCCCAGGGTTTCTAGTATGGAGACCATGGGCAATAAGTCCAATGCCATCAATACGACGCTGAGTATTAATGTTCCCGTAGTTCCTGGAAGCCATGGCATCGTTGAATCGTCTGAAATCGCAGCAGAATTTGCAGACCAGGTCGGTTATCCAATTCTGTTGAAAGCAGTACATGGTGGAGGTGGCAAAGGCATCGTAAAGGTGGAGCGCCCAGAAAATTTGCACCAGCTCTATCACCAGGTAACTATGGAAGCCAGGAATGCGTTTGGGAATGGCGATACATACATTGAAAAGTGTGTCACCTCGCTTCGCCACATAGAAGCACAGATCCTGCGTGATACTCAGGGTAATACGCGTGTGATTGGTATAAGAGATTGTAGCGTACAACGCAATAATCAAAAGTTGATGGAAGAGTCCGGCTCGACTCTATTATCAAAAGCACTGCGTGATGAGGTCATAGAATGTGCCGCTAGGATTGCAGATGCGGTTGATTACATCGGTGCCGGTACAGTTGAATTTATCTATGATGTGCCCAGCAATGCGATTTATTTCATGGAAATGAATACGCGATTACAAGTAGAACACCCAGTGACGGAAGCTGTCACCGGTATTGATATTGTTAAGCAGCAGTTTGCCATTGCATCAGGTCAATCCCTGGAGTCAGTCGAGTACCAGGAGTCAGGCTACGCATTAGAGGTCAGGATCAATGCCGAGAAAGCTTCCTTGGAAGCAGATGGTAATGTGACCTTTATACCCACACCTGGTTTGATGACGGTGTGTGACCTCCCCCAGCAAGATGATATTAAACTGATTTCGATGGCTGGGGAGGGTAAGACGGTTTCGCCGTTTTATGACAGTTTGATTGTTCAGGTAATTGCTCATGGTACTGATCGTGAAGACACTGTAGCGAGGATGCGGGCCTATCTTGATCGGATTAACATAAACGGGATTTGCACTAATATCAGTCTCATCAAACGTGTTCTGCATGACGAAGTATTTTTGTCTGGTGATTATGACACGACTTTCTTGACAGATTTTCTGTCGCGAACCGACGTGCCTTCACTGATTGAAGAGATTGAAATCGCCTCTGGTGCCTCGGCAGAAGTGATAGACCTGGATATGCTGCGAATTGAAAACAGTCAGGAGTTGAAGGTACTTTCACCCTCTACAGGGGTCTTTTTCCGAACGCCTTCACCTTCTGAGCCTGAGTATGTCAGTGTTGGGGACCAGGTTACCGTAGAGGATACCTTGTGTGTGCTTGAGGCGATGAAGATGTTTACTTCCTGTAGCTTGAATAGTTTTTCAACTGGCCAGGGAGAGTTGTATTCGAGTATGACCCAGTACCGGGTTAATCGAATAAATGTCAGTAATGGCCAGCAGGTAAATGAAGGTGACCTACTGTTTGTAATTCAGCCAGTGGAAGTTGAATCAAGCGCTGGTTTATAGTTACAGACTTGGAAGTACCCAGTTTTAGGCAGGCAGGGTTGGCAGTAGAGTGAACCCCACTTGGGTTCTTGTCAGGCGTTGTCTTAATATGATGACCATTCCACCAGGCACTTAAAGAGGCCAGAGACTGTGGTTGAAAACCTTGAAACACTCCTAGCGTTATCTCGAGCTGGTACCATGATCGAAGCCAGTACAGAACTGCGTATATCCCAGTCGGCGGTCAGTAAACGTATCGCCGCGCTGGAAAAATACTACGATCGCAAGCTGATTCAGAAGAAAGGCAGGCGAGTTGAATTGACTCGGCATGGCCAGAAGCTTGTCGATAAGATATCCCCAGTATTGTCGGAATTGCGGGATCTGTTTTTAGAAGATATTTCTGCTTCTCGGGGCGAGCTGTTGATTGGGGTTTCGGATGCGATTTTGTCATCATGGGGTGCCAGCGCATTTTATGACGTTAAAATGACCATGCCTGACGTGCAGTTGATATTTCACGCTCATCGAACCTCGGTTGTGCTTGACAGAATTCGATCCGGTGAATTCATGTTGGGGATCTGTACCGGGCTGGATTCGCATGATACTGATTTGCAGTCGGAGATACTCACCTATGAAGCAATGGTGATTATTCCATCTGCCCTAGGTGATATTAACTGGCCCTCAGGGCAGGAGTTACCGGTCATCAGTATAGAGGATCACTCAGGCGCCTGGCGGTCTTTTGGTGACGATGTGGCCCGTTTGAATATTCGGCGTGAGGTAGCACTGGAATCCTTTTTCTCGGTTGCACAAATGGCGATAGCAGGTTTTGGTCATGCGTTGGTGCCCATTGGCGTTGCCAAAACGCTGGGAGTGGCCGATGAGCAGTTGATTAATCTGGGCGATCAAGGACTAAATCGACCGGTCAGGTTCGTGGCGAGGAAATCCACCTATTCACTGCCGGTGGTTCTAAATTTTTATAAAGCGTTGAGTAATCACCTCAATCAGCAGTCACTTTGATATACCGGGGCAGGCTCATTGATTGTCGTCGAGATCGACCAGAGCAAGATCATCCAGCCCAGACCCCGAGCTGCCTTTAGCTGCAGGCGGCTCTGTTGGCGTCGGTTGGCTGCTTTCCTCGGCCTTATCGGTGTTTTTGGAATCTCCTTCTGAATTTGTCTCGGGCGTTTCGTCGAGGCTGATTTTTAAACGGAGGTTGTTTCTGGAATCGGCATTCTTCAAGGCTTCTTCCATGCTGATTTTGCCTTCTTTATATAATTTGTAGAGGGCCCTGTCGAAGGTTTGCATACCCTGTTCTTCAGATTTTTCCATCAATTCCTTGAGCTCGCTGACTTCTCCCCTGGCGATAAGGTCAGCAGCTCGGGGTGTGCCAATCAGAACCTCAATTGCAGCTGCTCGTTTTCCATCCAGTGTCGGTATTAAGCGCTGAGAAATGATCGCCCTCATATTAAGGGAAAGGTCTTGAAGCAGCTGGGCGTGGCGTTCTTCTGGAAAGAAATTAATAATTCTATCCATAGCCTGGTTAGCGCTGTTCGCATGCAGGGTGGAGACGCACAAGTGTCCGGTTTCAGCAAATGCGAGCGCGTGTTCCATGGTTTCCCGGTGCCGTATTTCACCAATCAGGATGACATCAGGGGCCTGCCTGAGGGTATTGGCCAGGGCATCTTCAAACGAATCGGTGTCTGAGCCTACCTCTCTCTGGTTGACGATACACTTCTTATGATTATGGGTAAACTCGATTGGGTCTTCGATGGTGATGATGTGACCTTCGGTATTTTCATTCCGGTAGTCGATCATCGCTGCCAGAGAGGTTGATTTACCTGAACCCGTTCCACCAACGAAAAGAATAAAGCCGCGCTTTTGTGTTATTAACTGGACAAGCGTTTCTGGTAAACCCAGGTCCTTGTAGCTCGGCAGATCAGTCCCCAGTCGCCGAATTACCATGGATACCTGGTTGCGCTGTTTGAATATATTAACTCGAAACCGGCCCAGTCCTGATCTGGATATCGCCAGGTTCATTTCCGGGGAGTGCCCGAACTGTTCCTGCTGTGTTGGATCCATTATGGCGTAGGCCAGCTCTTCAATTTCCCCAGGGGCCATCCTTACATCCGAGAGCTTTCTCATACTACCGAAAAATTTTGCGCTAGGAGGCGCTCCGGTTGAGTAATAGAGGTCAGACCCTTCTTCTTCGACAAGTATCTTGAGACAATCTTCAAAGGTAACCTGCAACATATAGATCCTCCTGACGCTAGGGTGATTGCCGTCTACACTGGTAGATAGGACGGATGTCTTTACGGATAATGAATAGTCTTGCCCTGATGGTCAACCAGACTTAGCTGGTTTTCGCTGGCGGCTTCGGTATAACCGATTTGCTGAGCATGGATAGCAAATGTGTTTGCGACATCGATTACCTCATCGACTCTGGATTGGGGTACATAAAGCTCCATGCGATGTCCCATATTAAACACTTTGTACATCTCTTTCATGGTGGTATGGGAAGCTTTCTGAATTGCACTAAACACAGCAGGCACTGGCATCAGGTTATTCTTAATGAAATGAACGCCTTGACCAAACCGCAGGCATTTCGTCTGGGCTCCTCCGGAGCAGTGTACGATGCCTTTGATTTCACTTTTCATGAAGTTGAGCAGCTTCAGAATGATTGGTGCATAGCTACGTGTAGGGCTCAGTAGAGCCTGCCCTACGGTCAGTTCAGAGCCGGGTAAACTGTGCTCGAGTTTATAGGGGCCGCAGTAGGTCAGGGTTTCCGGAAGGTTTGAGTCGAATGACTCCGGATAGGTTTCACCATAATAACGACTGAGCATGTCATGCCTAGCGCTGGTCAGGCCATTGCTGCCGATGCCGCTGTTTTCAGTATGTTCGTAGATGGACTGGCCGAACGACGACAGGCCGACGATAGCCAGGTCTGAAGTGATATGGTTCTCTATGATATCTGATTTTCTGGCAATACTGACGGCGCAGGAGTCGACCAAAACTGTACCGGTAAGATCGCCGACATCGGCTGTTTCACCCCCGCCAGGATAAATCTGAACCCCCTGGTCACGAAGTTCCTGCATAAATTTTTCACCACCTTCTATGAGCGCCCGGATAACGTCGCCCGGGCAATTTTTTGCATGTCGGTTAATGGTATTAGACAGAAGGATTCGACCCGTTGCTCCAATACAGAGCAGGTCATCAAGGTTCATGACTATGCTGTCCTGGGCAATGCCTTCGAAGATACTTGCATCGCTGGTTTCCTTGTAATAAAGGTAGGCAATGATAGATTTTGTACCGCTACCATCGGCGTGAATCACATTGCACTTGGTCGGGTCACCACTGAGATAGTCCTCAGTAATTTTGCAGAACGCCCCGGGGAATAGGCCTGGGTCGAGTTTGTCAACGACCGAATGCACTTCAGTTTTTTCAGCGCTGACTCCCCTGGCCCGATAACGGTTGGATTGAGTTGATTCATCTGGGTGTGCTTCAGGGTCTGGCAGAGCCGTCTTGCTAACCGTGTATCCGGATCTGTCCTTGGCTTCGATGAGCCCTTTGGCCTCAAGGGTCTTTAGTGCTTTTACGACCGTATTACTTGCCAGGTCAGCACTTTCAGCCAGCTTTCGAATGCTGGGTAGTGCTTGGCCAGGTTTGAGTGCCCCGGTGTTAATAGCAAAATGTATCTGATCAGCAATCTGCTGATAGGCGGGCTTACTGGATTCATTATCAATCGTGATCATATTCAGGCATGTTAGATTTGTATCATAGGTATGATACAGATATATAAAAATGAATCAAACTGTCGATTGATTCCTAACATCCTTTATAATGCACGCCTTTAAGAGAGCGAACCTTTTGAAAACACCTTCAGTCACCATCGTTGATTATGATGCAGGAAACATCCGTAGTGTTCAGCGAGCCTGCTCGGCGGTGGGGATGGATGCTCGTGTCACGGCAAGCCCGGAAGAGTTATTAACGGCTGACAGGTTAATATTCCCTGGTGTTGGCACTGCTGAATCAGCTATGCATATAATACGGCAGCGAGGCCTGGATGAAGCGCTACGGCAATATTTCAGCCTGGGCAAACCGCTGTTGGGTATCTGTCTTGGCCTGCAGGTAGTCATGGATACGACAGAGGAAGGTCAGGAAACCTGTCTGGGAATTATTCCTGGAGGCTGTCACAAGTTTAGATTTACAGAGCCGAGTTTAAAAGTGCCTCAGATTGGCTGGAACCAGATCCAATTGAAGAGCCAGCATCCCATGTTTGGCAATATCCGGTCTGGTGACGAATTTTACTTTGTTCATTCTTACTATGCCCAACCCAGTCATGCCGACAACGTGCTCGCGCAAACAACTTATGGTGATATTGTTTTTGCCAGTGTGATTGGCCAGCGGAATCTGTTTGCAACTCAATTTCATTTGGAAAAAAGTGGTCGGCTGGGATTGGCGCTATTGGCTTCTTTTGCGCAATGGGATGGAACGGAATGTTAAGTAAGCGAGTAGTAGCCTGTCTGGATGTTCGCGAGGGAAACCTGGCTAAAAGTGTTCGCTTCATCAATACCAAGGATATCGGCGATCCCATAAGCAAAGCCAAAGAGTATTATGATGATGGCCTTGATGAGTTGGTTTTTTATGATATTACTGCGTCGAGCGATAATAGGAATATTATGCTTGATGTTGTCCAAGCGGTTGCAGAGCAGATATTTATTCCGTTTTCGGTTGGTGGTGGTATTCGAACTATCGAAGATGCTAACCGACTGCTGTGGGCCGGAGCGGAGAAAATAAATGTCAATTCAGCGGCCGTAACCAGGCCGGGGCTGATTTCGGAATGTGCTCAGGCTATTGGCAGTCAGAACACGGTTCTGTCCATGGATGTAAAACGAGTCGAGGTCAACACTGCCTGTCCCAGCGGTTTTGAGATTGTGATTAATGGTGGACGCAAGCCGATGGGCTTGGATGCCATACAATGGGCCAAGCAGGGTGCGGCGCTAGGGGCGGGGGAATTGGTTGTTAATTCCATCGATGCCGATGGCACCCGGGATGGCTACGACATAGATCTGACTCGCCAGATTGCCGAGGCTGTGGCAGTACCAGTGGTGGCCTCCGGTGGTGCGGGACATCCTGATCATCTAGTCGAAGTGCTAACAGAAGGAAAGGCGGATGCAGCCCTGGTTGCCTCCATGGTCCATTATGGAGATTACACAGTAAGCGCCTTGAAAGCTCACTTGCATGAGCGAGGTGTGAAAGTGCGATTACGTTTTTGATTAGGAGGATCCTGATTTGGATAGTAAAACTGAAGATCTTGAAATTCGAATTGCCTTCCAGGAGGATTTGCTTAATAAGCTTGATCACGCGGTCGGTGAGCAGCAACAGCAATTGTTGAAGATGCAGGCCCAGATCAGGCTGCTAGTTGAGCACATTCAGTTGTTAGATGGTGGCGATGTTAGCCCTGAAACTGAATTACCTCCACATTATTAACAATCTAGAACAGCCAAGATTAGAATATGGCAGGGAAAAGCAAAATCTGGAATTGACCAAGGAATTTCAGAAACAGTGTTAGCAACAAAAAGGTTGATGAAATGAAGGCGATAACAATAGGTGAAGAAGCCAGTTTAAATTGGAGTGACGTTGCTGACCCTGAATTGAATCAAGGGGAAGTGCTCATAGACGTAGCCGCCTCGGCGGTTAACCGCGCTGACTTGATGCAGCGTCGGGGTTTATATCCGCCGCCTGCAGGGGCTTCTCCTATTATGGGCTTGGAATGTGCTGGAACTGTGATACAGGTTTCAGATGGGGTCGAGCATTTTAAGGAGGGAGACCTAGTCTGTGCTTTGTTGGCAGGGGGCGGCTATGCCCAGAAAGTAGCGGTTGATCAGGGTAGTGTATTGCCCGTACCTTCAGGCTTGTCCCTGCTTCAAGCGGCCTCTCTACCAGAAGTCTATGCAACTGCCTGGCTTAATTCATTTATCGAGGCAGGCCTTCAACCCGGTGAGAAGGTTATTCTGCATGCGGGTGCCAGTGGTGTTGGAACGGCCGCTATTCAACTTTGCAAGGCTTTTGGGTCGCCAACTTTTGTGACTGCAGGAAATGATGAAAAGCTGGCGTTCTGTGCAGATCTAGGGGCGACTGATGGCTTTAACCGCCATAATGGGTCATTTTTGCAAGCGGCAAAGAAGTTTTCTGGTGCCGGCGGAACCGATGTCATTCTTGACCCGGTAGGTGGGGCCTATCTCCAGGATAATCTCGAAGTACTTGGCCTGTATGGGCGTTTGGTGCTAATCGGCCTTATGGGTGGAAGTAGCAGGGAAATAAACCTGGGTCAGTTAATGGTAAAAAGGTTACGGGTGATCGGCTCGACGCTGCGCGCCAGGAGCCTGTCAGAAAAAAGTGCCATCATGGGAGATTTGCAGGAGAAAGTCTGGCCGAAAATTGCTACGGGAGAGATAAAGCCCGTGATTGATAAGGTTTATCCTATGCGGAATGCTGCAGAAGCGCAGGATTGGGTTGCTACGGATCAGACTATAGGTAAGGTCGTTCTGGCCAATAATTAGACGCAGCAAGGCAGTACCACTAAGTGGTACTGCTGAAGATGTGAGAATTTAGCCGGGTGCATCAGCACCTGGAGGGGTTTAGACCTCGGCTACATCCTCTGCTTGAAAGCCTTTATCCGTTTCTGAAATAACGAATTCGACTTTAGCGCCTTGTTTTAGAGTACGAAACCCTTCGCCTCTTATTGAACGAAAATGGACAAAAACATCCTCTCCAGATTCTCGCTCAATGAAGCCAAAACCTTTTGAATCGTTGAACCACTT
Source organism: Gammaproteobacteria bacterium (assembly GCA_018666555.1). Lineage (GTDB taxonomy): Bacteria > Pseudomonadota > Gammaproteobacteria > Pseudomonadales > Azotimanducaceae > UBA9926. The sequence goes on along the minus strand of JABIZD010000132.1, from coordinate 43,574 downwards.
AACCGTCCCCGTTTGTCTATCAGACATGCCAGTACCTCTTATTGTTGCTCTAGCTTTTATTAAAACTAGCTTGCCAACTACTATTAATGCATATCAGCATAGGCTTGTACAGGCAATTTTCTTAAAGTTCTTTTTGCGTTTTTTGCGTCTTTTGCAACCCTGGCGGTTTAAAGGTCGCTGATTCTGTTCTTTTGAAGGGTCAGTTCCTTCAGGGCTTGTTCGAAATCGGCGAGTTTTAATTTTTCTTTAAAGACAACGTCTTCGGGAGCTTTGTTGATGAAATTTGGATTGGTCAGTTTACCGGAGCTTCTCTTTATATCGTTTGCCAGGCGGTCCAGTTCCTTAGCCAGTCTTTGCAGTTCTGCATGTTTGTCTATCAGACCTGCTAATGGAACTAATAATTGCATCTCGCCGATCAGTTGGACATTCGCGACTGGGAGGGCTTCTCCTGTATTGAGCCAGGTAACCGATTCTGGTCTGGCAATAGCACTGAGGAGTTCTGTGTAGGCGTTCAAGCGCCTCTTATCCTCCGTGGTCCCATTATAAAATATGAGTGGAATAGGCCGGGCTGGGGAAATGTCCATCTCGCCGCGAGTGTTTCGAACTGCACCGATAACCTGTTTAAGCCAGTTTATATCGTCGGTGACTTTATTATTGGCAGTCTCGTCCTGTTGCCCTGCTTGAGGGTAGGGGGCCAGCATGATGGTCTCGTGCTGTCGCATGCCCGCAGGAATTTTCTGCCAGATTTCTTCCGTGATGAAAGGCATGAACGGATGGGTCAATCTCAAGATTTTTTCCAGCGTAGCAAGAAGTTGAACCCGAGCAGCGGTTTTCTGTTCATCAGACGATTTGTCGGATAGCAGGGTTGCTTTGCAGAGTTCCAGGTACCAGTCACAGAATTCATCCCAAATGAATTCATAGATGGCTTTTGCTGCCAGGTCAAATCGATAAGTTTCCATGGCCTGGTTAACCGTATGGGCTGCTTTATCGAATGTGATTTGGATCCAGGTATCGGCAATCGAATCTGAGCTTGGTCCACTTAAGTCATGATCGCTGGTATTCATGAAGACAAAATTCGCGGCATTCCACAGTTTGTTGCAGAAATTTCGATAGCCTTCTACTCTTTTCAGGTCGAAGCGCATTGAACGGGTGCGAGTTGCTATCGCATAAAATGTGAAACGCAATGCATCTGTACCATAAGCTGAGATACCATCCGGAAACTCTTTACGGGTAGACTTCTCTATCTTTTCTCGGACTCTTTGCTGGAGCAGGTTACTGGAGCGCTTTAAAACCAGTTGTTCAGCGGAGATGCCATCTATGATATCCATTGGGTCGAGTCCGTTTCCCTTTGATTTGGACATCTTCTGTCCTTCGGAATCAACTACTAGCCCATGGATATAGACTTTCTTGAAGGGGACTTCATGCATAAATCTGAGCGACATCATAATCATTCTTGAAACCCAGAATGAAATAATGTCATGACCCGTCACCATTATGTCAGTGGAATGGAACGTGTCTAGAGCCTCGGTCTGGTCGGGCCAGCCGAGTGTTGAAAAAGTCCACAAGGCAGAAGAGAACCAGGTATCGAGGACGTCTTCGTCCTGGGATAACTGAAGGTCGGGGGCCAATCCTGCGGCCTCCCGTACGGCTTCTTCACTGGCACCGACATAAATATTTCCATCCGGGTCATACCATGCCGGAATACGATGTCCCCACCATTGTTGCCTTGAAATACACCAGTCGCGAATATCCCGCATCCAGGCAAAATAAATGTTCTCGGCTTGTTTCGGGATAAATTCAATATCTCCTGATTCCACTGCTTTGATGGCCGGATCGGCGAGCGGTTTTATTTTCACGAACCATTGATCACTTAACAGCGGCTCAACCGGGACGCCGGATTTTTCCCCTCGGGGTACCATCATTTTATGATCTTCGGTATCTGCCAGGAGACCAAGTTCTTGCATAGCTTTTATTATGGCTTGACGAGCTTCGTAGCGGTCCATGCCTGCAAATGGCTCCGGGGTATTGTCATTCAGGGAAGCGTTAGTGTTCATTATGTTGATGACGGGTAATTGATGCCGTTGACCAACCTCGTAGTCATTGAAATCATGAGCAGGGGTGATCTTCACACAGCCACTGCCAAAGTCCTGGTCAACATAGTGATCCCCTATAATAGGAATGACCCGGTCAGTAAGTGGCAGTAAAATGTTCTGGCCGATCAGATGTCGGTAGCGAACATCATCCGGGTGTACAGCAACCGCAGTATCTCCCAACATGGTCTCTGGTCTTGTCGTCGCCACTACCAGGAACTGGCCCTGGTTATTTTCCAGGGGATATTTGAAATGCCAGAGGTGGCCGTTTTCTTCCTCTGAAACGACTTCAAGGTCAGATATTGATGTTTCCAGGACAGGATCCCAGTTAACCAGGCGTTTGCCCCGATAGATAAGGCCATCCTCGTAGAGGCGGATGAAAACTTCTAAAACAGCTCGAGACAGGCCTTCATCTAATGTGAATCGTTCTGTCTGCCAGTTCAGTGAGGCGCCCATGCGGCGCAGTTGGGTCGAGATAGTTCCTTCGGATTCTGCCTTCCACTGCCAGGCTCGATCAATGAAAGCTTCTCTTCCGATATCCATCGGTTTCAAATTTTCTCTTGCCAGTTGTTCGCTGACAATCAACTGGGTCGAAATGCCCGCATGGTCGGTGCCCATCTGCCAGTGGGTTTTGTCACCGAGCATACGCTGCCGCCTGATGATCGAATCGACCAGGCTATGTTGGAAAGCATGTCCCATGTGTAGCGTTCCCGTGACATTAGGCGGGGGTATGGCGATTGAAAATGGGCGGCCATTGCCCTGCGGAGCAAAGTAGCCAGCAGCTTCCCAGCGTTTGTACCAGGAGCCTTCAACAGTCTTTGGGTCGTACTTGTCCATGGGGGTCATATTCATTAAAAAGTGCGAGTATACACGCGCTTAGTCATTATCGTCGTCAGTTGTGACTGTTTCTGATGTATTTGTGTCGGAAAGGCAGGCCGACAGGTCCGTGAGTTGCTCTATAAGGTCAGCATTTAGTTTGTTGACCACGGTCTGGGCATATTGATCGACGAGTCGATTGATCGTATTTTCAAGCTCTTCGTGTTCCTGGACGTTGTTCTTTACAGAGTTATAAACATCTGAGAACAGGTCTAAAGTATCTGGATCATAGTGAGGATCAGAGTGAGTATCAGAGTGAGGATCATCGGCAGGGCCTCGTGAAATTACTTTTTTTGCAGCGGGGTTAGAGCGGCCAGGACCCTGCTTCGGGTTACTACCTGTTTTTGCGCCATCACTACCATGCTGTACCAGTAAATCGACCACATCTTTAAGCAATGGAATCTGTGTCGATGCTACCTTGTCTGTTTTTGCTGTCTGGTTTTCTTGATGGTGGTTTTTTTTGTTCATTGCGCCGCCATCTGGTGATACTTCAGTGGATATCCCCGTTCCTTGTAAAAACGAAAGTTTGTCCTGGCCTGGTCCCGGCTGATCTCTGACCTGGGCACGATCTCGGCGACGCGTTCAAATCGGCTGAAGAAGTCGGGCACCTGGCCTGCAATATTGATGAGGACGTCCTGATGGTCTTCGGGTTCGGTCAGGCAGCCAATTTTAATCGGTGCATCTGTCTCACTTGTAGATCGACAGTGCGGGATGAACCTCTCCGGACGAAAGGTCCAGAGCAGATCGTCCAGAGCAGTGCAATCCTGTTCGTTCTGGACGTGGATATATATCTGGTGGCCTTTTCTATAGACTTTATCAATCAGCCGACAGGCAAATAGCATCGGCTCCTCATCCGATTCAATTTGATAGAAATCAACCCGGGTCAAGATTCTTTGCCCTCTTGGCTAAGAAGGTATTGCAACAATAGGCTGACTGGCCTGCCGGTCGAGCCTTTATTCATTCCGGCCCATTTAAATCCACTCCCGGCTATGTCCAAATGAGCCCAGCGATATTTTTTTGCAAATCGAGCCAGGAAGCAGGCTGCGGTAATGCTTCCCGCTTCGCGACCACCAATATTCTGCATGTCTGCGAAGGCACTGTTGATCTGGCTTTGGTAATCCTCCCAGATTGGCAGACGCCAGGCGCGGTCATGAGTATAGTCACCCGCCTCTATGATCTCCTGCGCCAGTTCGTCATTGTTTGAAAATATGGCGGTGGCATGGCTTCCAAGAGCGACCACACAAGCGCCAGTCAGGGTCGCAATATCGACTACCGACGCGGGGTTGAATTTGTCGGCATAGGTGAGCGCATCGCAAAGGACCAGTCGGCCTTCGGCATCGGTGTTGAGTATTTCAACGGTTTGCCCGGACATTGTTTTGACGATATCACCTGGTTTTGAGGCGTCTCCGGATGGCATATTTTCAGCCGCTGCCATGATGCCGACTACATTCATTTTTGGGTTTAGTTCGGCAATGGCTTGCATGGTACCAAATACGCTGGCAGCACCGCACATATCGTAAATCATTTCCCACATGCCTGCTCCGCCTTTCAGGCTGATTCCACCTGTATCGAAGGTAATGCCTTTACCAATTATGACGTGAGGTTTTTGCCTGGCTTTGCCACCTCGGTAATTCATAATGACCATCTTGCCGGGTTCTACACTGCCTTTGCTGACTGAAAGGAAGGCGCCCATGCCCAGCTTTTCCATTTGTTTTTCACTGAGAACCTGGGTCGTCATGGAGGCATAGTCTTTTGCCAGCTGCTTGGCTGCATCGGCAAGGAAGGATGGCGTGCAGACGTTTGAAGGCGCGTTGCCAAGATCTTTAGCAGCTTTCTTTCCTTTACTGAGGGCGACACCTTCGAGCATGCCTTTTTTACATGAATTCAATTCTGATTTAGTTGTAAGTAAGTCGACCTGCTCAAGTTTGAGGCGGTCGTCTGGTTTTGGTTTGGCGCCTTTCATGACCAGATACTGGTAGGTAGCGTCCTCAAATTGTTCAACGGTTTTAGTCGCTACCCAGTCAGGGCCTCGGCCCTCTACCTGTGTTGTAGTCAAGCAGTACAGTGCCTTCCGGATATTCAGTCGTTTCAGCTGCATAATGGCTGCTTTGGCTATAGCCAGATAGTCCTCGGGCTTGATTACACCTGCTTTGCCCAGTCCCACCATTAGGACCCTGGGTGCTTTAATTCCATCCAGGTCCTGTAACAGCATCGTTTGGGCTTTCTTCCCCTTAAAATCCTGTCTTTTTATGATGGCCTGGATTCGGCCTTCGGTAGCAGAGTCCACAGCTTCTGCTGCTGCTGACAGAGATCCGTCCTCAAATATGCCTATGATGAGAGCATGAACTCTGCTGTTAGCAACTTGTGCGCTTGAAGTGGCGTAATGCATGAATATCCTCGAATGAAATAAGACATGGACATGATACAACGATTATACTCGTTTGGATAAAGTAACTGTTGAACTTAGGCAATGATCTTATTTCGTTATTTTTGTAAAGAAGTATTCTCTTCCATGACGGTGATCACTTTTGTAGTTCTGGTCATTGCTGTGGGGTCACGCTTCAGCGGTTATTTATCAGATGCTGCTTCAGGACGTATCAGCAGAGAAATTGTCTGGTTACTCTTGATGTATCGCCTGCCAGGAATTATAGAATTAATTCTACCGATTAGTTTTTTCCTGGCGATTATGTTGGCGTACGGTCGTTTGTACGCTGACAATGAAATGATCGTTCTTAAAAGCAGTGGTTTCGGGGACCAGCGTATTCTTGGCTACACCCTGCTGCAGGGTCTTTTGGTGATGTTCCTGACCGGGCTGCTTTCACTGTGGCTGAAACCGCTGGGCGAGCAGGGCATGGATGTGCTGCGTACTGGCCAGAAAACATTGACCGAGTTTGACATGTTATCTGCAGGCCGATTTCAGATGCTGAATTCTGGGCGTAGAGTAACTTATGTCGAGGATATTCTAGATAACCAGGAACTGTCTGAGATATTTATTTCAGAAATGCAACGCACAGAATCAGGTAATGAATTAAAGACGGTTACTATGATGGCGGCCAGTGGTGAAACCAGTATTGATGCAAACGGTAATCGGTTTCTAGTATTGAAAGATGGGCGTCGATATGGCTTTGCCTTTGATAGCCCGGAATTCCAGGTCATTGATTATGAAGAATTCGGCCAGTTGCTTGAGAAGGAAAAAGCCCTCGACCGGGCAGTGTTGCCGCGATCAAGGCCGAGTCAGATATTATTGCAATCCTCGTGGACCGATTCAGTCAGTAGACAGGAAAGTGCTGAATTACAGTGGCGTATTGCCTTGATAATAATGATCCCGATTCTGGTTCTGATAGCGGTGCCTTTAAGCAGGGTCGACCCCAGAGAAGGGCGTTTTGCCCGGTTTGTACCCGGTATGGTACTTTGCTTTTTGTATCTATTATCGCTTTCATCCAGTCGATCGGCTATCTCAGATGGCTGGTTGGAGCCGCTGCCCGGCTTGTTTATGGTGCACTTGCTGTTTCTTGTGATCGCCTTGACTTTGTTTTTCTGGCAGGAAATCCTGTTGTTCGTTGAACAGTCCTTACTGGGTCGAGGTAGGCCATGATTACCCGGTTAGATCGCTATATAGCTGAGACAGTATTGGTGGCCATAATGCTGACGGCATTGGGGCTGGTGTCGCTGCTGGCCTTGTTTACAACCATTGAACAGATTGATCACCTGAAGAACGGCTACACCGTATTAGCCGTGTTTCGGTTTGTTGTGTTGAGTATTCCCCGTTTGTTTTATGAAACGCTTCCTTTCGCTGTACTGATTGGTGGTCTCGCTGGTTTGGGAGGCCTGGCAGGAAGCAGTCAGTTAGTGGTGATGCGTGCAGCTGGGATATCAATCTGGAGAATCGTCACAAGTGTGATTCAGGTCGCTGTTCTGGTAGCCGTATTCGGGCTAGCCATTGGCGAGTACCTGCTGCCTGAAGCCGAGCGATTAGCGCGGCTGGGTAGAGAGAGTGCGTTAGCTGATGGTCGAGATATTACCCCGCAAAATGGTATCTGGATGCGGCAGGAACAGGCCTTTATGCACATTGAGCAGCTGCAGGGAACATCAATTACAGGCTTGAAATGGTTTTATTTTGACCAGCATCGGCAGTTGATTAAAGCCAAGTCCGCTGCCAGGGCGATATTTCATGAAGCTCCTGGGGAGGATGATTACTGGCTGCTTGAGGATGTGACCGAAACTTCGTTTTCAAATTTACAGGGTCGGGCTCAGGTGTTTGAGTCCCAGATATGGACAACATCACTGACGCCGACTCGACTCAGTAACGAAATACTGGTTCAACCAGAGCGGATGTCGATTGCCGCACTTCGTGAAAAAATTACCTTTCTTGACAAGCAGAGTCTCGATGCTAGTGCGTATGAATTGGGATTCTGGGCCAAAGTCCTGCAGCCCTTGGTGATTGTCAGCTTGTTACTGATCGCCATCTCGTTCGTATTCGGGCCGCTTCGGGAGTCATCGATGAGCTTGCGTGTATTTACCGGGTTGTTATTCGGGATTGGACTTAAATTTGTCCAGGATCTGCTGGCTCCGGCTAGCTTGGTCTACGGCTTCCATCCTTTCCTGGCGGTCATGTTACCGGTATTAGTCTGCGCCGGTATCGCCAGCGTGCAATTGCATCGGGCTCACTAGGACAGTGATGCTTTAAATATTTTTGGGAAGGTGTACTACACGCGTATCAGTTGTCAGGTCATGCAACGTCAAACCGTTTGAGTTAACCAGACTCCACAGGAACCCAATGCCAAGGGAGCAGACCGATAGGGTAGCAAAAACATATCGCCTGCAGGCGGTTTTTACGGATACCGCGTCTCCCTGCTCAGTGATCAGGTGAATCCTCCAGGCCTGCATGCCCAGGGTTTGGCCACGCTTGCACCAGAAATAAACGTAAAACGCACCGAGCTCCAGATACAAAAATAATTGGAATGCCAGGCCTTGCAGAACCGCGCCATCGGTTACCAGCGCGACCAGCAGGAGGCTGCTGATCATCCATATGGCCAGAATGAGGAAGCCATCGTAAAGCAAAGCTGCGAATCTTCTGGAAAGGCGCGCATTGGCGGCATTTACCTTTTGTTGCGGAGTAGGTCCCATCATGCGTTTAATTTTGAATCATAAAGCTGGCATCGCATTCGGAGATCAGTGTATTTGTGGAGCGTGTCCGCATTTCTGCTGATAGCATTGCCAGGGCGCCTCTTTGTCTGGTACACCAGCTTCTCACCGATACCGTCTCGCCTGTAGGCAGCGAAGTTTTAAAACGGATATCGCATTTTGCCGTAACTGCTTTCATGCCCTTCAAATACAGCCAGTTGGCCATGACGTCATCCAGGACGCTGAATATAATCCCGCCATGGGTGATGCCATCATAGCCGCAGTGTAATTCGCCCGGGGTAAAGGTGCTTACGCATTCATTGTCTTGTAGCTGAAACCTCAGTTGTAGGCCACTGGCATTGCCGGGACCGCACACAAAACAGCGGTTGGCGTCACTCCTTATTGAATCCATTGTGTTCAGGCTCCACTATTACATATGGGTGGTTGGCCCTAATAAGCAGCGGAAAACCCTTAAAAAGATTACGCTTTTTAAATGGAAATCCTTACCCAGGGCGCGCTTACATTATGACGCTTTTATAGTTTACTCATGTTTTGATTTGTGGAGTGTCGCTGGCTGTCCTGGCTTCTTTTAATTCCTTTCTAGCCAGTCTGCTCAAAAAAGCAATATCGGCACCCAGGCTGACAAAATTAAAACCCAGGTCCAGATAGCGCAGGGAGTATTCCAGCGAAAGGGTATGGATGCCTGCTGCCACGCCATTTTTTTGACAGGCTGCCAGTATTTTCTTTACTGCAACGAGGTGTTCGGGATGGCTGTTGTCTCCCGTTGGGGCCATATTCAGAGCATAGGCTAGATCCGACGGTCCGATATAGGCCGCATTAACTCCTGGCGTTGACAGTATATCGTCTAGATTTTCCAGTGCTTCAGCAGTTTCAATCATGACGATACAAGCCATATGGTCATTGGCCTCCTGGATGTATCCAGGGCCGCCATAGAGGGCAGCACGGATGGGACCGAGAGAGCGCATGCCCTCTGGTGGATAGCGACAGGCAGCCACGGCGCGTTCTGCTTCTTGCCGATTATTGACCAGCGGGACAATGACACCGTAGGCGCCCGCATCAAGAACTTTCATTATTTCATAGGGCTCATTCCAGGGAACTCTGACAAAAGGCAGGGTCGAGGTTGTTGAAATAGCCGGTAGGATCCGCTTGATGTCATTGAAATCCAGTAGCCCGTGTTGCATATCCAGGCATAACCAATCGAAGCCAATATGAGCCATGGTTTCAGCGCTATGGATAGAGTCAATTGACAGCCAGCCACCAATTGTCTGCTTGTTTTCACGCCAGGCGTTAAGGACATGATTCTCTCTCATTTCGAACTCCGGTTAGCTGAGCAATACAGAGTAATAATTAAATCATGGTTGAGTCAATGCATTGATGATTTGTTGTCTGGTTCGGTCCTTAAGATCGTTTACGTTATCAGGGGTCAGCAAATGAGTGGCAATAGGTTCATGAATCTGCATGCTGACCTGGCCCGGTTTCCAGTTAAGTGTTCCGTTTGGCACCAGGTTGCCGGTATTGTGAAGGCTTATCGGGAGAATGGGGATGCCCAACTCGATCGCCAGCCTGAAGGCTCCTTTTTTAAAGGGCATGACGCTTTCATTGTCTGATCGAGTACCTTCCGGGAAAAACACGATGCACATACCGTTACTGATTTTCTTTGCTGCCTCGTTGATGCTGCTAATGGCTGATTGCGGATTTGATCGATCTATGAGGATGTGCCCCATTGCCTTGCATGCAGTCCCAAGAATAGGCACCGCGCCCAGTTCTGTTTTCATCACCCATTTGAATTCAACAGGGGAAAATCCGTAAACGAGAAAAATATCAATTAGGCTCTGGTGGTTAGCGGCGATGATGTAGGACTGACCTGCCTGAATATGATCAAGACCAGTAATGTTGGCATTGATTAAACAGCAGCGGAGATTAATGCGCGCCCATCGTGTCGCCAGAATGCTGGAGCCCTGATCAGCCAGGCCGATGAAAGATAATAGGATTAGCATCGGTCCCAGAACTAAAGTAGAAATTACCAGGGTCGGGTAAATGACGAGCCATTTGTAACCTATTGAGATGGCGTGAATCATGGTTTCAGCCCCTGGTTTGTAGCCTGCAGAGTGGTTATTAGGTTTATTAAACTAAAGCCGCATTAGGTGATACTGGTATTTCGCCGGCGACTGTCGTTCGTAGCATTTCTCTGCGATGTCCCTTGTAGTCAGAGGTGGCGCAGTGCTGAGTGCAACGATTATCCCAGATGGTCAGCGTTCCTGGTTGCCATGAAAGCCGAGCAGTCAGCGAAGGGTCAATGGCTATTTGGTTGAGATAATCCAGTAAAGGCTGGCTTTCATCCTCTGTCATCGCTTCAAAGCGGATGCTATAGGTCGGATTAATCCATAGAGCATTGCGACCGGTTACTGGATGCTGCCGCACGACTGGATGGACCTGTTCTATGGGTCGACGGTGATCGTTGTGGATTTCCATGTTTTCGAGATGATCGCGCAGTGTGGCCTGCGGACCGTACGAGCGAATCGCACTGTGTACACAGTTCAAATCCAGCAACAGATTTTGCATGGCAGGTGACAGCATGTCATAGGCTTTGTACAAGTTGCAGTAGAGCGTGTCGCCTCCTAGGGGAGGGATATCGACGGCGTATAACAGGGTTCTGCTTGGAGGACAGCTTTGGAAAGTGAAATCAGTATGCCAGCCTGCTCCGAAACTATGCGCTGATTGTTCGTTAGCTTCTTTGATAATCGGGACGACATCAGGCCAGTCAGTCAATCCTGTCAGGTAGGGCGTCTCACCGACACCGCCCAGGCGCTGGGTCAGTGCATGGAGGCAAGCAGGGTCCATTTTCTGTGCTCTGATAGCGAGCACCAGATATTCATGGAATGCCTGCTCTAGTAAATCGAATTCCGTATCGCTGAGATGATTGACATCAACCCCCGAGATTTCAGCTCCGAGACTGCCGGAAATTGGTTTTATTGTTAGATTGGCCATGTTGCGTCAACTGGTTTGGCAAGTTTGTTTATTTGGCAGTATAAATTGGCTGCTGTGATTTAGGAAAGCTTAATTAACCTGTTCGCTGTTCGCTGTTCGCTGTTCGCTGTTCGCTGTTCGCTGCTGGCCATGGCAGGAAACCGCGATGACCAATTCAATCAAACCTTGTTTACCAGCGATTCTGTTTTTATCCCTGGGGGACTTTAAGGTAAAATTATAAGCTTTCAGGATTTACTAATGCACAGGGGGATATCTTGTCTGAACAAAAATCGATCTTTTCACGGATTATTGATAATGAGATTCCGACCGAAAAAATATATGAGGATGATCTAGCCATTGTAATTGAAGATATCCAGCCTCAGGCTCCTACGCATCTGCTGGTAATACCAAAAGAGCCCATCCCCCGGCTCGTGGATGCGACCAAGGAACAAGCCATGCTTTTGGGTCACCTGCTTTTGGTGGTAGGAGAGGTCACCCGAAAACTGGGTCTTGATGACGCCTTTCGGTTGGTCATAAACAATGGCGAAGCTGCTGGACAGACTGTTTTTCATCTTCATCTGCATATTCTTGCACAGACTACGTTGGCAGAATCGAGCATCGCAAAGCCGTTTAATTAGTTAATTGGCCAGGGTTATGGGTATTGAAGTAGATTACATTGTGGTTGGGGCAGGCTCGGCGGGTTGTGTCATGGCACGGCGGTTAGCCGAGCGGAACTCCATTCTGCTAATTGAGGCCGGCTCGAAGGCTTGGAACTGGGATTTTCGTCTTCACATGCCGGCGGCGCTTTCCGAGGTGCTCGCCACCGATCGATATAACTGGTTTTACCATTCAGAACCCGAGCCCCATCTGAACCAAAGGCGCATGTATTGCCCGAGAGGCAAAGTCCTGGGCGGTTCATCGGCAATTAACGGCATGATTTTCGTTCGTGGTAATCAGTTTGATTATCAGCGCTGGGCAGAGAATGCCGGTTTGGCGGGGTGGTCTTATCTGGATTGCCTGCCTTTTTTCAAGAAATCGGAAACTGTCGCTGGCCAGGACTTGGATTATAGAGGTGATTCGGGTCCGCTGAAAATCACTCGAGGAGACGTTTCAAACCCGTTATATCAGGCCTGGTTAACCGCCGGGGTTGAGATGGGTCAAGATCGAACCGATGATTTTAATGGTGTTCAGCAGGAAGGCTTTGGGCTGTTTGATCGCACCATATATGGGGGCAAACGGCAAAGCGCTGCGGTTGCCTATCTAAATGGCACAAAACTCAGTCGGCAGAGTCAGTTTGAGACTGGCGTTACCATCATGACTCGGACAAGGGTCGAGGATATTATTTTTGAGCAGGACCGGGCAGTCGGAGTCAACTTTACTCATCAAGGTGAGGAGGGTCAGGCCAGGGCAAGAAAAGAAGTGTTACTTTGTGGCGGCGCTATTAATAGCCCGCAATTACTCATGCTATCGGGTATCGGTGCGGCAGATGAATTGCGTAGCAAGGCCATTGATTGTCAGTTTGAATTGCCGGGTGTCGGACAAAACCTTCAGGACCATCTTGAGGTTTATGTGCAGTACAGTTTAAAAAAGCCAGTCTCCCTCTACCCCATGAGCAAATGGTACAGGAAGCCCTGGGTGGGACTGCAGTGGTACCTGAATCAGTCAGGGGCAGCTGCCAGTAATCATTTTCATACCGGAGCATTTCTGCGCAGTGGGTTAGATCACGGTTACCCTGATCTACAGTTTCATTTTTTGCCTATCGCTATGGATTACGATGGCAAAAATCAATTCCAGGGGCATGGTGTTCAGGTCCATGTAGGACCAATGAAACCCACTAGTAGAGGAGCGGTATCGCTGCGCTCGAACAATCCAGGAGACCCGCCCAGGATTCAATTCAATTACCATGCAACTGAGTTGGATAGATCGGTTATGTTCAGGGGGATTAGTAAGGCCAGGGAGATTATGGCGCAACCGGCATTTTCCCCTTTTGTTGATAAAGAAATTCGACCGGGACCGAGTGACCTGGAGGCATTTGTCAGGCAATTTGCAGAAAGCGCCTATCATCCAAGTGGCACTTGTCGCATGGGTGAGGATGATATGGCAGTGGTTGATGAGGCAGGTCAGGTTAGAGGTGTCCGAGGGTTGCGCGTGGTTGATGCGTCGATCATGCCAGAGATTACCAACGGTAATTTAAACGCTGTAGTGATTATGATGGCTGAGAAGATAAGCCATGAGATTCTAAATAGCTAAATATCCGGTTAAAGTAATGGCAATCTCATTGTTTCGATGAATTTATGCCTGAACTTCTAGATATGACCTTATTGCAGCCTCTCGTCCCTATGCTGGTTACTCTGGTTGCCTCGGTTCTGGTGCTGGTTTCCTGGAATCATTTTTTTATCAGGCGAAGAAGAAACAGTTCTGACAATTCTAAATTTGCTTATCAGTTAATCCAGTTTTTGCTGGCCGTGGTACTCCTGGTCTCAGTTATTATATCGAGCCCCCTTGCTGAGGGAACTCGCAATCAGGTCCTGGCTTTGATTGGGATCGTTATATCAGGTGTGGTGGCATTTTCTTCTACGGTCTTTGTGACCAATTTTATGGCTGCTTTGATGTTAAGAGTGACTAAACCTTTCAAGGTGGGTGACTTTATCGCGGTAGCAGATTATATCGGCAAAGTTTCACAAAAAGGGCTTTTTGATACTGAGATCCAATCTGAAAACAGGGAATTGGTAGCGATTCCAAATGCTACCTTTCTGAGTCATCCTGTGGTTGTATCGCAGAGCACTGGCAGTATGGTTTTTACGACATTATCTCTAGGATACGACGTGTCTCATAATCAAGTCAGACCTTTAATGTTGCAGGCGGCAGAGCAGGCAGGGTTAACCGACCCGTTTGTGCATATCACTCAGCTGGGAGACTTTGCAGTCACCTATAAGGTCAGTGGATTGCTGAATGATGTTCAGTTGATACTCACAGCAAAGTCGCTACTAAACCAGAATCTGTTAGACGTGCTGCACTTGTCGGGTATCGAAATAGTTTCTCCCAGTATTGCCAGGCACATTCAACAGAACGAAAACATGCGACTGATTCCGGGTATGCTGCCAGTCAAGCGTTCCGAAAACCGGGTTCAGGCAGAGGAAATCGTGTTCGATAAGGCCATAGAAGCTAAAGAGTTGATGGCCGCCCGGAAATTAATTCTGCGGCGCCTGGATGAAAAGAAACAGGATAGTTCCGGTGATTCTGAAATACTGGCAACAGAGCTAAAGTTAATTGAGGATCGACTGGCTGCATTGCAAACTTAGTCTGTTGACTGACCAGGTGCCTGAAAAGAGACAGTACACACTTTAGACGATGAGGGTTTGATGAGTTCAACTGAAATAAACATTGCTGTATTTGGCATGAGTTGCTCCAACTGCGAGCGAAAAGTGGAAAGCCGTATAGATCAGCTCGCCGGGGTATCCTCGAGCAAGGCAGACTTCACTCAGAACAGCCTTTGCATCAGAGGCACAGTATTACTTGATCAGATACAGGAACAGATTCTTGATCTGGGCTACCAGTTGACTGAGGAAGTCCAGGCACAGGAACAACCCGAACCAGAGGTTTTATCTCTCGGAGATGTCCCGGGGTATAACCTATCTGTCAGTGGCATGAGTTGTGCGAGCTGCGTGCGGTCGGTAGAAAGCGCTTTAATGGCCTCTCCGGGGGTGCTTCAGGCAACGGTTAATTACGCTGGAGGGACTGCCTATGTAAAAAGCAACGGAGCCCTGGACGGTTTGTTGGTTTCGCTCGAGGATGCAGGCTATCCAGGACGTCTGCAAAGCGATGACCTGGATGAGCAGGACCAGAGGGTAAAGTCAGATTTTTCTGTGGCAGTCAGAAAATCAGCTCTGGCCCTCACTGCTGGTATGATTTTTATGCTGGATATGCTCATACCTATATTTCCTCCCCTCGCCGAAAAACCATCCTGGCTAATAATTTCAGCGCTAGTCCTACTTATCATATGGGTGAGTGGCGGGCATTTCTATCGGGGCGCCCTGAATGCAATAAAGCATGGCGCGAGTACCATGGACACATTGATTTCCTTAGGCACTGGTAGCGCCTGGCTGTATTCCACCGCCCTCATAGTGGCAGCAGAGTGGTTCCCTGAGGCAGCGAGATTTCACTACTTTGAGTCCGCACTTTTTATTAATGGTTTTGTTAATTTGGGCAAGGCCTTCGAGCAGAGCGCCCGCGGCAAAGCGTCGCTAGCAGTAAACCAGTTACTGCGACTCAAACCGGAATCAGCACAGCGTGTACTGCCTGCAGGCACAGTTGAAACAGTCCCTATTGATAGTGTAGTCCTGGGTGACACGGTACGGGTAACGACCGGAGAATCGGTTCCTCTTGATGGGCTGGTTTCTTCAGGCAGGGGGGAAGTTAATCTCGCTATGCTGACAGGAGAATTCGCCTTGGAGCCGGTGGGCTCTGGTGACGGGGTGACGGGTGGTACCTTGCTAGAGGCAGGTTCGATCGATGTCTGTGTTGAACGCACCGGTGAGCAGACTACCTTGGCTAAAATGATCGAACTGGTAAGGCAAGCTCAGAATAGTAAGCCCCCGATCGCTGCATTGGTAGATGAAATAGCCGCCTGGTTCGTGCCGGTAGTAGTTGCCCTGGCATGCCTCACGGTAGCAGTCTGGTGGCAATTAGCAGATTCTACGCTCTTGCCTTACGCGTTTATCAATGGCATCAGTGTTTTAATCATTGCCTGCCCTTGTGCGCTTGGCCTGGCTATACCAATGTCGATTATGGTAGGTGTAGGGCGTGCCGCCGGTCTAGGAATACTGCTCCAGAACAGTTCAGCGTTGCAACTTGCAGGTAAAATCGATGTCGTTGTGGTTGACAAGACCGGAACATTGACCCGGGGCTCCCCAGAGGTCGAAAATATCCAATATGAGCCAGGTTTTGGTCAGGGTGATTTAGCAGTTTGTCATGGCCTGTCCGTCCATTCCCAGCATCCTCTGGCAAAAGCAATCAGCAGATACTGCATTTCAGTAGGATCCGCAGTAGTGACGGTCAGTCAGGTGAACACGGAGATTGGCAAGGGTATGACTGGCTCGTGTGGTTCAACCCGGGTTGCCATGGGGAGCCTGCAGTTTTTGCAGGAGTTGGGTATGCAGACCACGGGTGAGTTGTTAACCAGTGCAACAGGACCGATGGTTTACTGGGGGCAGGATGAAAATATATTAGGTGTTGTACACCTTGAAGATGAACTCCGCGAATCAACCCGAGAGGCGGTTGTTGATCTGCAAGCCAGCGGCTTACAAGTCATTATGCTTACCGGTGATCATGAGGCTGCGGCACGGCGCATCGCTCTGGAACTTGAGCTGGATGAGTTTCACCATGACATGACCCCGCAGGGGAAATTTGCATTTGTCCAGGCCTTGCAGGAAAAAGGCAACAAAGTTGCTATGGTTGGCGACGGCATAAATGATGCGGCGGCATTGTCCGTAGCTGATGTCAGTTTTGCTATGGGGCAGGGAACAGATGTTTCCATACAAGCTGCTGATGTGACTTTATTGAAGAATAATCTGGGCAGCGTGATTCAATTGCATCAGCTTTCCCTGCAGGTAGTACGTAATATGTGGCAAAATCTCAGCCTTGCCTTTGGTTACAATATTTTGTTGATTCCGGTAGCAGCTGGAGTGTTGTTCCCGTTATTTGGGCTGTTGATTCATCCAGCGTTGGCCGGATTTGCCATGGCCATTTCTTCAGTCTCGGTGGTTCTAAACGCGCTCCGTCTGAGCCGCACATCATAGAGCAATATTAGCTCAACCATCATCAGTACGCTGATGGCACTCATGTTTGGCGTTTGATGGGATTAGCAGGGGAGCTTGCTGACTCGATGTAATACAGCACCAGAGAAAAAAACCTGAACAGGCCATGAACCATTTTGCTGTAGGGCATGGTTATAAAAAAGCCAAAGACGAAGCCAAGATGAATCACCAGGAGTGCAGGCATGGCGTTGGTCTCCCTGAGCACCATCAAGACCAGGCCGGTTAGCGCGATCAGCCATAAGCTCGCGGTCAGCGTTAGATCCAGCTGCCATTGATCCATCTGTTTGGCGCGGGGTTGGCCAAATTTTAGGAAGATGAAACCGCTGGTGCCCGCCAATAGCATTAATCCACCCAAGGTGCCTGTTATGACGGGAGGACTGAAATAAGGGTAGGGCGCCTGAATACCGAGAAAATAGTGATAAGCAGTGGCTATGCAGGTTGACATAAAGCAGAGCAGGAAACCCCACAGGGTTAGTTGGTGGCAATAGCGCTTCCATGCTGATGGCTGGTCATTTTCACTCGGGCAGCCAACGCTGTTTTGGTTGGATAGATGAGTTAACGCCAGACTGGCGCGAATCGCTTTGCCTATTGACGTCCAGTTAGTCTGGACAGTGGACTTCTCATTGATCGTTTTCCAGTAACGGCGGGTCGCCAGGGTAATGGCGACAATACTGTAGGTAAACGTCAGGCCGGCAAATATGACCATGACTGAGTGATTGATGACGGCATAGAAATTGCCTGATTCAACCGGTTTGCCCAGGCTTGTTGGTAGGCTGCTGAGGTACATGAGCAGGGCCAGGCATAGGCCGGTTATCAGGCTGAACCAGATAGGGTTGTGCTGGAATAGCTTGCCAGCCTGTTGTGGCCAGGCGAAACGGGCATAGTTGTCTGTGCGTAGCAGGTTCAGTGCTTTGGGTACATCGATACCAAATTCATGCGGTGGCGCATATTGGCAGGCCTGATAGCAGACGCCACATTGGTGGCAAAGGTTTGCCAGATAATCCAGATCAGGTTGATCGAAACTGCGGCGGTAGGTAATTGCCTTAAAGACCGGGCAATAGCCCTCACAGTATCTGCAGGCGTTGCATACGGTTAGCGTTCTGTTAGCTTCCTCCAGTGGATTAACAGAGGACACATTTATGGCAAGCAGGTTTTCAGTTA
Source organism: Gammaproteobacteria bacterium (assembly GCA_018666555.1). Lineage (GTDB taxonomy): Bacteria > Pseudomonadota > Gammaproteobacteria > Pseudomonadales > Azotimanducaceae > UBA9926. The sequence goes on along the minus strand of JABIZD010000132.1, from coordinate 25,519 downwards.
CGGGCATGGCAGTGTTGCTCCAGATCGCTTGGCTTTGATGCGAGCTTTGCTAAAGGCATGCTGCTGCCTGCCTACCCGCTATTCGGCCGAACACTCCGCCAATGGTCATGCCGGTACCTGCACAGTAGCCCTCGCCGAGAATGTTGCCGGCCATAATTTCCCCTGCTGCGAAGACGTTTTCAAAAGGGTGGCCAGATTGGTTTTTTGCCATAGCCTTTGAATTCACTTCAAGGCCGAGGTAAGTAAAAGTAATACCTGGTCTCAAAGGGAATGCCAGGTAGGGTGGCGTATCCAGTGGTAGGGCCCAGTTACTCTTACGGGGTTCAATGTTATGTGTTGCCAGGCCGTCCCGCGATTCAGGCTGAAATAACCCATTGTTGGTGCTGTTGTTAAACTGGCTGACGGTCCTATTCAGCACAATAGGGTCAATCTCGAGCAAGCCAGCCAGGGTACTGATGTCATTTGCTGAAATGGGTGGGTACAAGGAAGGTATATATAGCCCCTCGGTTTTACTATCGAGTATGGCAAAGGCGATCTGCCCTGGTTGCTGTGCTACTAATCGGCCCCATATTGCATAGCGTTTTGGCCAGTAGTCCTCACCTTCGTCATAGAATCGCAATGCTCTGTTATTAACTACAATACCAAAACTAACGCAGTCAAGGCGACTTACGATTCCTCCATCGTACCGGGGTGCCCGCGCATCGATGGCAACTGCATGACACTGTTTCGCATCGCCTGTCAGTTTTGCCTGGTGACGAATCATTTCTTTTAGTGGCAGGCCTTTATTGTAGGGAGTCCCGCGTATTAAGAAATTTTCCGCAGCATCCCCCCAGGCTGACTTCATCCAGTCCTTATTGGCCTGGAAACCGCCACTGGTGAGAATGACCGCTTCAGCAGATAGGTGGATTTGCTGACCTTTATGTTCATATACGAGGCCTTCGAACCGGTTGTTTTCAACTTCGAGGCAAACCACGTTTGCTTCATATAGGACGCGAACACCAAGCGCTTGCGCCTTGCCGTAAAGTGCATTGAGCAGGGCCTTGCCTCCGCCGAGGAAAAAAGCATTGGTGCTTTCCAGGTTTAGAGAGCCGCTGATGGCCTTTTGAAAGGCGACGCCCTGTTTGCCAAGCCACACCAGTAAACTCTCACTTTCGTCGATCATTAACCTGGCGAGGCTTTGGTTAGTGTTGCCTGAGGTAACCTTTAAAAGATCCTGCAGATACTCAGTCTGGCTATAGATCCCGCCCATGGTGGCGGTGGGGCTGCTGTGGGCGGCTCTTAAATTGCGGGTATGGCGGGAATTACCGCCACGCATGGCTTGGGGTGCTACCTCTAATAGTAGTATCCTTGCCTTGCTTCCTGCCGCGGTTATTGCCGCACACAGACCAGCATGGCCGCCGCCAACGATGACAATATCTACGCTTTGCTGAACTGTCTGTGTAGCGGCCATTTTATCGTGGTGCTCTCATAGAGCTTTTTTGCACACTATTATTAGGCAAGATGTTTTCCTTGGTTTGCAACATTCGGGCAGCAGGCTTCACTTTGGTTTAACGGCCTTGAATTTCATGCAAGGTGAAATGGTTCAAAAATAGACCCCTGGCTGACAGCTTCGGTGCAAATAATAGGACTGTCAACCTGAACTGGATCGGTGTCATCGCTGCTGCGAATTATGCACATCTGGCTTGCATGGAAATTGTTGTAATTTACCCAACAGGCTCCTTGGGTATTTCTACTGGCAATTCTATTTCAATCTTCCTGACTAAAACTTCGAAGCAGTATGAGGCCACCTCAACTTTGTTTGAGAACAACTTGATACCCCGTTCAAGGAATAGAGAGACAACCCCTTGGATGCGAGTGTGTGGTGCGCTAGCGGAGTAGGGCGTTTCTGTCCAGATCAGACCTCTCAACTGATATCGGGCTTATTAGCCAGCAGTCTGGCCTCGGGCCCGTAAGGTAACCACAAACAATGCCAGACCTGACAAAACAGTGATGGCACTTAAAACAGCCAGTACTTGTACCAGTAAATGATTGAAATTGTCCCTGTTTTCATAGTCCATGATATGTAGGGCCCATAGGAAATCAAACCAGCGCCAGGCGTTGGTGCGCACTGCAAGTAATCTGCCAGAACCCGCACCAACGTAGAAGTGGGCCTCTTCTTGGTCAATAGTGACTCGCCAGGCAGGTAGTTCACGACCACGATATTCGCTGTCTGAATCGACGCTCTGCACTAGGTCAATACCGGTAATCCTGCCTTTAGCTCTTGCTTGGACTATATCGAGTGCTTGTTGTTTCGATACGGTGTCGAGTTTTTTCCCGGTAAGTGCGTCCAGGCGTACAGAGCCGATCAGGTAAATCGGATGGCCGTCGGTATGGGACAGACGGATTTCCTGGCTTGTCTTCGTGTTCAGATCTGGATGCAGGTTTAGCACTTGACTAGGCGACAACCATTGATGATTGGTCACAGGTGTCGCTTCAGGTTCCAGCCTTAGATGATCGCCGCGGATTTCCTCAATGGGTATGAGTGTGAAATAGAGCCCACTGACTGTCCATAGCAGTAGTTGAATGCCGGCAATGAGACCGAGCCAACGATGCATCTGCCGGAGGTAGTTTTTTTTTGTAAGTTTCATTGGTTCGAATCTCTCGAGTAGGGTTCTCTGTTTTAGATACAATGCCTTGTCGTACTGGGTCGTTGCTGATCAGGTAAAAGTCTATGCTCAGTGCAGAGGTGCGCAAACTGGAAGCTCGTGGATCATAATAGATTAACTGGGGTTTGAGTATGGTTTATCTGTACGGTGCGTTTATATATCTTAGATTTTTAATACCTGCATGTCATAACGGTTTATTTTCAGGTCAGTGTGCCACAGGTATTCTCCCGGCGACAGAGGGGCTTTAAAAATGCCGGTAGTCTAAGAGACGAAGCTAATGCCAGAGACATTGTTTTCTGGTGTTACTTACAGGCTTGTTTTAGATGTCTTCAAGGTGCTTGCCAGATTCAGGCGCTAAGATTCTGTCTTAGAAAATAAAGCTAATAAAAGCGCTTACCAAACAGCGGACGACAATCCAGGTGGGCCTCTATGGGATGGCTGGATTACTTCTAAGTGAGAGCTTATCAGCGCCTATTTTTTGGCCAGTTGATAACTGTTAGAGTATCTTTGATGAGGATGATATTGGGCGTCGCGCCATGCGTTCTGGATTCCTCCAACACCAGATTGGTTTCCGGGTTTTGATCAAGGTAAATAAAGGAGCTAGGGTTATGGCTATAGGATCGCAGCAATGGTTAGAGGCAGTATCCGAGGATCCATTAGATCCAGATCGGCCGATTTGTGATCCTCACCACCACCTTTGGGATCATCCTGGAAGTCGTTATCTGCTGGATGAATTAAGAGCCGATCTGGAAAGTGGTCATCGAGTGGTCAGTACCGTGTTCGTTGAATGTTCGAGTATGTATCGAAAAGACGCTTCTCAAGCGTTGCAACCGCTAGGAGAAACCGAGTTTGTCAATGGCATCGCTGCCATGTCGGCTAGCGGACATTATGGTGAAGCAAGGGTTTGTTCGGGTATTGTCGGATATGCGGACCTTACCCTAGGCCATGAAGTGGGCGTGGTTCTAGATCATCATTTGAGGTTGAGTGAACGATTTAAGGGGATCAGGCATGCAGTGGGTTGGGACCGGAGCCCGGCGATCCGGAATTCACATACCAATCCAAGTGAAAGGCTGCTTTCGGATGAGCGCTTTCTTAAGGGCTTCTCCGAGTTAAACAAGCGTGGCCTGTCCTTCGATGCCTGGCTTTATCATCCCCAGTTAAAAGAGTTGATTGCGCTCGCAGATCGTTTCGAAGATACCACTATCATACTCGATCATTTTGGTGGCCCGCTTGGTATTGGGCCGTATGCAGATCAACGCTCTGCTATCTTTACTGCCTGGAAACAGGATATTCAGAAACTCTCCAAGCGCACCAATGTCGTTGCCAAGCTGGGCGGCTTGGTGATGCCTATTAATGGTTTTGGCTTTCATAAAAAAGATCGTCCTGCCACCTCTGATGAGCTGGTTGCCGCAACCGGAGACTATTACCGTTATATGTTAGATGCTTTCGGTCCCGATCGCTGTATGTTTGAGAGTAATTTCCCAGTAGATAAGCAAAGTTGTTCTTATCACGTGTTATGGAATGCCTTCAAGAAGATGGTCATAGATGGGTCCGAGAGCGATAAAAACAGCTTGTTTCATGACACAGCCGTGCGCACCTACCGCCTGAGTTAAATTAAGTTGCCCTGGGACGGTGTGCGATTGCGGGCCATTTGAGGAAGTCATTGGCCGGATTATTTAGCCGTGGTCAAGCTGTAGCAGAAAATCAGATAATGGGCTTTGCTCGACATTCTGTTGGTGTTGTTACTCAGGTTGAATGAGTAAGGAGTCGAGTTGCTCATTGCGATATCGGTCGATCAAAGCATATAAAATCGCTGCAGACTCTGCATCGAAAAGGCCTGACGGATTTATCGGCCGGAAGTGGAACTGAAAGGCTCTGACTGCCTGCCGGGATTGTAAATCGTTTTCGCCAGTTTCCTTGATCTGATATCCCAGCGTATTAAGCGCTTTCTGAAGAAGCAAAAGCCGGGGTAGCTGAGGCTCGAATAGTTGCAGGTATTGAGCCGTCATCTGCGGATCTGGCCAGGGGCCTATACCCAGGTTATGTAGGTTTTCCCAGGGGAATAGAGGGCCGGGATCGACCTTTCGACTCGGCGCAATATCAGCATGACCGACAATATTAATCGTCGCAATATCCGGGTTTCTGGTCAGGATATCCTTGAGTAGCTTTACCAGTAAGGCGATTTGTTCCTCCGGGTAGGTCTTGAAATCACAAGCCGGGAAGGGTGCTGATTCAGCTTCGTATTGACTGGTACCTGCATCGGCTGGCTTACAAGAAGAAATATTGACAATTTCGATACCTACCGAACTGTCGTTAAGGTTTTCTTCACCGTGCCAGTAACTCCGGCCGGCGTGCCAGGCTCGCTGGCTTTCATCGACTAGTTGATGGACTAGAATTTTGCTTCGTGAATAAGTCGCATCGTTCGGGGAAGGGATCAGATAATGTGAGCTCACGGGCCTGGAGGAATTTTCTGTTAGCGATTTGAGGGACTCTGCGAATGTTTCAGAGGTGAAGTGGATAACAATGTATCGGACTCTGCTGTTCTGGTTGACTGACTCGTTTCTGATTATTTGGTTGTGGGTACATCCAGTTAGCAGGGAAATACAAACTAATGTTTTAGTCAGAGAGAACATCCATGTTCGCATAAGGCGTCCTGTTAATAGCTGAACGTTGAAGAATTTTATGGTTGGATCTTAACTTATAAGTATGGCTCTTATAAGCTTGCCTATCCTAGGAATTTTGATTTCTGTACAACAACGATTACAGAGCTCCGTTCTAAAGAACGCACAGATGTTGTGCTGGTCTCGCAGTCGTCTTGGATCGAAAAGAGATACGCCACAAGCGCTTTATTACCATTAAGCATGCGATGGGAAGCGGGTTTATTTTGATGGTTTGGGCGATGCTATGGTTATAAAAACTCTTTTAATACCATAATGAGTTTAAAATACAGAGGAAAATTCTTTTAATAAATCTTTAATAAACCCTTTGGAAATTTTTTCCTTGTGCTAGGATAAAGAAATGTGGTAATCGGTTGGGCTGAGTCTATCCATCTGGTACGCATTTACAATAACAATAAACATAAGGGAAGTATTATGAACTCAGACCGAATCCTGATGATAGTAGGGTTATTCGCGGCAATTGGAGCTACGTTAGCAGCGGATGCAATGCCCTATTGGGGCCTGGCATTGTTAGTAATTGGCTTGGCAAGTGGTTTCATGGGAGATGCTCTAGACCAGGGCGCTCGAGTTGCCATGATGGTAGCCGCGGTGGCATTGCCAACAATCGCCAATGGACTGGACACCATTCCAGCGGTAGGTATGCAGCTAAATGGTATTATCGATAACATGGCATTAGTTATCGGTGGTGTTGTTATAGCCAACTTCATACTTGTCGTTAAAGACGGTGTTATGCCTGCTGGTGAGTAACTGTACTCGTACTGATTAATTTCAGTACGATGGTATCTAAGTAAAACAACAGGCCGGATCTTGGTCTGGCCTGTTGTTTTCTATTTTTTTAGGCCTATAAACTGTCGCCTGCAAATAAGCTTAATCAACAGTAGGGCCAGTTGCCTGTTTATTATAATTCTCGCCTTTCTCTCAGTAACGCAGAGACTCATCTGAAATCCTCATTTTCTGGAGAGATATTTCCCGGAATGATGTCAACCGAGGACGTGAAAAATTAGTTATTTTAATTCCAGAACTCGCTATGGAGTGATAGCTATTATCCAGCACTGGTTGATCGCTTGCCTGGTGGTAGGATTGTTTGCTGTTGGTATCTATATGGTGGATTTGAGCTACTATGATCCGCTTTCCAGACAATTGCCTGATTTGCATAGGAGCATCGGCATATTGCTTGCGATATTGATAGCAGTAGATTTTGTTTTTCGATTGACCCAGGTCAGTCCGGGCGAACTTCCTACCCATAGTCTGGTTGAGTTTAAACTGGCGAAAATAGTTCGCTGGCTTTTGCGGGTAGTTTTAGTGGTGGTAATAATCTCGGGTTATTTGATTTCTACTGCCAAAGGCGCAGCGATACCGGTCTTTGACTGGTTCTCCATTCCGGCCACGCTGAGTTCTATTCCGGACCAGGAAGTTTTAGCTGGCCAAGTGCACTGGGTTTTAGCGTATCTGCTGGTTTTTATTGCCACTGGACATGGCTGTGCAGCGCTCAAACATCATTTCATCGACAAAGACACAACCTTAAAGCGTATGCTGAAATTTGACAGATGACAGGCATTAACTGGGTCTTAATACGTAGAAATTCCGGATCTGTCTGGTCAGTTTAATGGTTCCCTTGTCTCACCTGGATCGCTGCGTGTAGCTTTACTGTAATCGACTCCAACTGCCGGTTTCTGGGGTGGTTTTGGATGCTGGCCTGCCTATGGTGAAGCTGTATTATCTTATGATAGGGTATATAGACTAAAACCAGACGAGGTTGAGTATGAGCGAAGCAACCGAAATACCGCGTGAGCACGAGCTTGATACCAGTTGGATGGATAATATGGCTGAGTGGGGAGTCACCGCTAAGCCTGGCAAACGAGGTCTGACACTGGCGGACGTTCAGATAGGGAGCTACGCAGATCTTCCCGCGATCAGTGATAACATGACGGGTCGACCGAGAGGATCTACACCTCGCGCCGAAGCCTATCGAGTCGGTGCCTATCAGGTCCACACCCTTTCTGAAATATGGCTTGATAATGCCGAGTATCTTTATGAGGAAGCTTTGCAGAGGCAGTGGAGCTCGGCAACAGATATCCCCTGGCACACCCTAAAACCGTTACCTGACGATGTTGAGGAAGCGGAGTGTTTGCTATGTACATTTTTTAATGAGGTAGAATTTGTCGCCGGTGATGTTCCGGCGAGATGGATTGCCCGGACCACGCCGGATTATCTGGAGGCACGTAATGTGCTTAGCGCCCAGGTAATGGATGAAGCCAGGCACATGGATGTTTTCCGCAAGCGAGCATTAGCCAATGGCGGTGGATTGATGCGTATGTCCGGTGCGACCTCAGGTTTTGTTGGCAGCATTGACCTGGCTCGGGATTTTACCGAAATGTCGACTCGTCTTCATATTTCAGGCGAGGGTGCTGTATTAACGATGTTTCGCATGGGCGAGCTGTTTGGTCAGAATGATGCAGAAAAAACAATGTACCGGCTGTGTGCTCAGGATGAAGCCCGGCATGTAGCTTTTGGTGTAATGCATTTGCGCTGCCTTGGTGATACCGCCCCGGAAAGAAGAGAAGAAATAGAGTGCTATCTGGATGAGGCTGAAGAGCAACTCATTGCTGGGCAGCAAAATCCTGCCGGTCGGCAATCAGAGAGCAGCGAGGCGCTGGCAGTTTTGTTGGGTGGGGGAAGCCAGCATTATGATGAAGGTCATAAAAAGTTACTGGTCATCCGCCGCCGTCAGCTCAAGGAGTACATGAAGCGAGTCATCAGCGCAGGCTTTACAGATCGATTTGAGAATGGACGTTCACCTATACCAGCACAATATGCCGCCACTGCTTGAGGCGGCTTAAAGTCACTGCGGGACCCCACTGGGAGGGACCCCAATGGGTGAAGTCGACTGGGAGAAACTATGGCAGATAAACCGTCCGGTAAAGCCGCATCTGTTGATCGAGAGGCAAAACTGGTAGATCCGACTCAGGGCATACCAGAGCCCAGTTATTCCTGGCGAGGCCTAACCAATGAATGGGGTGTTAAGGTACTCCCCGGTGCTCACGGCCTCAGATTGGGTGATGTCAATGTAGGCAGTTATGGCGAAGTTCCAGATTATTGGGCAGACCAGACCCGTCGACCCCGCGGTAGCGTAGGAAGACCCGGGATACCTCCTTTGCCCTATTCGTTGCGCAGTAAACACGAGTTGTGGGCTGACTGCGCTGCAGATCTTTATGAGGAAGCCATTCAGCGGCGCTGGATACCAGCCACTGAAGTGCCCTGGGATTCTCTGGAAGTATTGCCGGTTGATATTGAAAAAGCGGTCTGTCAGATGTGTACTGAACTTTCGCAATGTGCAAATACCGAACTGGAAATCATCACCTACTGGCAGGACAGAATGTCGTATGGCTATTTTGAGGTTAAACAGTACCTTGCCACCGCGACGTTTGACTGTGCTCGTCAACAAGAAGTCCTGAGGAAAAGAGCCCTGTCTAATGGGGGAGGTTTAGGTATCGAGAGTCGTGGTCGAGTCAATCGCATCATTCTGGAGAGCAGTGGTGGCTGGACAGAAGCGGTTGTTTATCTTTACCTTCTTCGAGGAACTTATATAACCCGATTGCTAAGCGGCTTACTCAGTGCTGCCCACAATGAAGCTGAGGTCTTCATTTACAGTCATATGCTGGAAGATCATGCCCGTCATCTTACTTATGGCTACGACCACCTGAAATATGCTTCCTCCCATGGCAAGGATGCCACCTTAATTATGCAGACTCTGCTTGCAGTCGGTGAAGGTCATATGGCTGCTGAGCTGAATGAAGGTGTTGTCAGCACGGCGATGGCTATCATTTTTGGTGGTGGAATCGAGGGTGCGCGAACCCATGGCATGGAACGTTATCTGTTGCTGGTTAGAGATTTTATTACTGATTACCTGGCTATTTGCCAGGAGCTTGGTATTGAAAGAGAAAAGACGCTTCACCCCGTGTTTAAGCGGTATCTGGAGAACGAATGATGGTAGTTTTTCCCTCTGAGGAATGGTTCCAGGAAGTTCGCCAGGCCTACAACTCAGATCAGGGTTTGCATAGCGGAGGCGGTGGTGCGTGTGATACGACCGCTGGTTTCAAAGTGGGCGAATACTGGTACTTCATCGAATTTGAAGGATTAGAATGCGGCCAGGTAAGGCAATGTACTGAACAGGATCTGGAAGCTACGGATTTCATTCTGGAAATGCCATTGGAAACCTGGCAGGCAATGCTAATGGATGTGCAGGCCAACGGTAAGGCCAGTTCTAATCTGACCCTGAATAGTATTGATCTGGAATTTGAAGATGGTATAGCCCGGTCACCAATTGATGATCAGTACAGGCAGGACCTGTTCTATCGGTATAATCAGAACTTCCAGGATTTTTTTGATGCCTCGTCTCTAGTAGAGACGACATTTGAAAGTCAGGCTTAATGAATGGAGAGGATATGGCTGACCTATCTGCTAAACAGTTAAAGCGAGCACAGCAAGCAGTCAATGATGACCCCCATTTCCGTCATCTAGGCAATATTGATGTCAATATGGCGGTGAAGGTCGATAAACAACGTTTTTTGGTAGCCTTTGTTGGGTTTAGTTGTAGTGAGGTCCGTAAAATCAGCGCCAAAGAACAACAGCAAGCGGATTTTGCCGTTGAGATGAGTCTAGCCCAATGGGATCGTTACCTGTCAGCATGCCGGTCACCGGCAGGAGCCAATCTGGTGCAGTTTGATAGTGTAGAGGCTGTCATCAAGGTCAGTGATCCGAGGAAAAAACTGGAGTTCCTGCGTTACCACACTTCCATTCAGGCATTTTTCAATGCTTGTGCCCAGCCCGAGTTAAGTCTCGCCTGAATGCCGATATACGAATACCTTTGCGGCTCGTGCCAAAGCATCACGGACAAGTATTTCCCAAATACCAATGCGCCCAAGACGCTGGCCTGCGGACAGTGTAAAAACGATGCCAAGAGAATTATCTCTGGTGCGGTGTACCACGCGTCAGAAGCCACTAAAACTTCTAAGCTGGACCCCAGGTATGAAAAAATGGTTGACCGAGCCATGCATAATTCACGGTCAGCAGATCCAGACAGGGTACTTAGAAACCTGAAGCCTTTCCCCAAGAAAAAGTAAGTTTTTATTCCCATCCGGATTTTGGCGTAACTGGTAGCGTAGTTGACTGACTTTGGTTAAAAAGTTTTACCTAGAAAGTTTTACCTAGAAAGCTTCTGTATAGAAAATTTTGCCTAGAAAATTTTGCCTAGAAAGCTTTTGTATAGAAAGCTTTAGTCAGAAAAGGTAGTTCAAGAAAGCTCGGATTAAGAAATATTGACGGATTCTCCCAGGGCCGCTGCGCGCTCTAGCCTTGATGCTTCATCCTTGGGAAGGTGTCTTTGTGCCAGATACATAAACAGCAGGGCTGGAATCAATGTCAACATGCACACGGTGATGGAATTGCGTAGGGCTTCTGCCTCACTTAGTCCGCTTGCATGGAAGGCATCGGAAATAAGGCCGATAAAATAGGGTCCCAAGGCCAGGCCGATAAACGTATTTACAAGAATATAATAGGCGCCAGCAACGGCTCGCATCCGTGGCATTACCAGGTCCGCGGCGGTGCTGGGCGGTACACCGCCAGCAAAAGAACTCATAATAGTTAAACCAAAGTTCAACCAGTAGGCTGTTTTAAGGTCGTCGGTGTAGAGCAGCATCAGCAAGAAGGGAATAGTGCCAAGGATCGAGATATAACCAACAACTAATCGGCCGCTGGGGAACCGTTGCTTCAGGTAATCGGCAAGGATTCCACCCAGGGTAATACCAATAAATCCGCCGGCAGCTGCGCCCATACCTAAATATAATCCAATTTCTGCCACACCGACGTCATGTATCCGCAGTAACAGCGGCGCGATCCAGAAACCGGCACCATAGCCAATGAAAGCTGTGGCGGGGAAGGCCAGCATCGTATAGATAAAAGACTTTGATCTAAACATCATGCCAAAGGTTGCCGGGTCTCGCGTCTTCAGGGACTGTGCCCAGGAATAAGTCACGTATACACCAAATGCACTGGTAATCCATTGCGCGGTACTACCAGTTAAGATGATGAGTAACCAGGCAGCGGCGGCGAACAGGCATGCCGCTTTGAGATTGTGTATTAGCAGGGGTCTGCTGTGGAGCAGATTGATCAGGTTCAGTGGCGGTATGACAGCCATGAGTTCATTTTTCAGGACTCTAAAAGGCGCAGGATGGACTTCGCTGACTAGACCCTCACTGATTCCCCGGGTCGGCTCTCGCAGTGTTCGAACCCAGATAGCCATGAGAATGCCGGGCAGTCCCACCACCATGAATGCAACCTGCCAGCCCTTCAGTCCAAAAGGAGGATCAGTTGGGAAAGTTGCTGCCCAGGATTCGAGAATGAACCCGCCCAGAAATATACCGATACCCGCACCGATATAGACACCGGAGGCATAGATGGCGATGACGGTGGCTCTTTTTTCGGGTGGGTAATAGTCAGACAGCATGGAATAAGCGGCTGGTGAAGCGCTGGCTTCACCTATACCAACACCGATACGACATGCAGCCAGGGTCCCGAAAGATCGAGCCAAACCAGATGCAGCGGTCATTAGGCTCCAGAAGCCCAGACCAACCGAAATGAGATTTCTGCGCGTCCAGACATCAGCGAAACGTGCCAGGGGTATACCGAATACTGCATAGAATACGGCGAATACAGTGCCGTAGAGAAAACCCATCTGAGCATCGGTAATGGCTAAATCAGCTTTTATATCTTCAGCGAGAATGGAAAGGATATTGCGGTCAATAAAATTGAATATATAGACCAGGACAAGCACAGCAAGGACGTAGTGAGAATAAAGTCCGCCTGTCTTTGCTGTCGTTTCGCTGGTTTGGTCGCTCATGTAATGCTCCTACTAAGGTGAGACTACCCTATTTAGGCGAACCCGGTTAGTTCAATATAAAAAAGAGTTGGAAGATGATTAGTTCACTTAGAATTGGAATCATCAACTGGGCCTTTAATCTTGTTTGCGATATAGACCGGAAGGTAATCTGGGAAATGCTTGAAATCTATGAGCGCTCATCGTCGGCTACACAAGGCAATGCGATTCGAATTAGTCGTGTAATAGGGGTTTGTCGTTGCCCTGGTTAGGCAGTATTCTAAATTCTGGTTTTTGTTCGGAGTTCCAATAATGAATAGGTCGTGCATGCTATTGCTGTGTTCATTTTGCCTGGGACTTGAAAGTCCTGGCTGCCCAGCGGAATCAACGCAAGCAAGGCCAAGAGCCCGGGATATAGGCCTGATTGTTGGCGTGTTTGATCCGGGTCCATTGAATGCGATTACCGATGTGGCCGGTGTGAAAGTAGGTCACATGACTAAAATAGTAGGTGAGGATATCCGTACGGGAGTGACTGCTATTATCCCAGCGCCAGGAAACCTTTATAGCCACCCCATACCCGCTTGGATTCATGTCGGTAACGGCTATGGAAAAATGATTGGAGAAACCCAGGTAAGGGAGTTTGGTGAAATAGAAACTCCAATATTACTGACTTGTACTCTTTGTGTATGGAGTGCTGCCAATGCCTTGAAGGAATGGGTTTATCTGCAACCCGGTATGGGTGAGCACACCGTAAATCCGATCGTTGGTGAGACTAATGATGGTCATGTAAATAACATGTGGGCTGACCCGATACAGCGTGAAGAAGTGTTTTACGCCCTGGCTCGTGCCTCTTCTGGCAGTGTGGCAGAGGGGAGTGTAGGTGCTGGCACGGGCACGCAGGCGTTCGGCTATAAAGGTGGTATCGGTACCAGTTCCAGGATGCTACCGGATTCATTGGGTAGTTATAGGGTGGGTGTGCTTGTGCAAACTAATTATGGGGGAATACTGAGTATCAATGGTGCCCCGGTTGGTCGCGAACTTCAGAGCTATTCTTTCAGGGAGGATATTGTTAAAGCTGAATTTGGAGGTGAAAGTATAGACGGTTCTATTATGATCGTGGTTGCAACCGATGCCCCATTGGACTCGAGAAATCTGGATCGATTAGCCCAGCGAGCGATTATGGGCCTAGGTAGAACTGGATCTTATGCGAGTAATGGGTCGGGCGATTATGTCATTGCCTTTTCAACCCATCCTGCAGTCAGGCGGCCAAGGAATAGTGATAAGCCTGTCGAAGTTCTGGCACTCGTCAATGCTGCCATGTCTCCCTTGTTTGCAGCCACGGCAGAGGCAACAGAGGAAGCCATTTACAATGCTATTTTCAAGGCCACCACAGTGCAGAGTTCAAGAGGCCGGCGTGAAGCCATCCCAATTGATCAACTCCAGCAGATTCTAAAAAAATATAACGCTCTGGAATGGGATCAGTTGATACCGCTAGGCGAGTGAACATGCACAAATGTTATGACCGTCAGCTCGATTTACTGATAGGAATGACTGTGCCACGGACAGATAGTTTTCCTCTCGAAGGATTCAGGCCGGGGGGGAGATTCCATCTGTATGGGTCTTCGTTCAGTTACCCGCCTCAGCAATCTTTCTGAAAGCCTCACCATCGGCCTGATACAGCTGTTCCTGTTCACGCCAGGTAATGCCAAGATGCTGGTAAAAGTGTTGTGCACTTTTATTGTCAGAGTCGACTGAAAGGCGAAGGTGATCGGCACCACGCTGCCTGGCGCAGCGAGCAGTTTCAATGATCAATTGGCGTCCGAGGCCGGTACCACGGTGTGGTGGTTTTACATACAGGTCCTGGATATAGGCACCCAGTTTGCCCCGCCAAGTCGAAAAGTTATAGAAAAACAGGCTGAGCCCGACAGCCTCTCCCTGATACTCTGCAATCAGGCCCTCGAATGCGGGTTGATCGGCGAAGCCATATTGCAGGAAGTCTTCGGCGGAGCTTGTCACCTTGTTTTTTTCTCCACTTGATTCAGCTAATTCCAGAACCATAGCATGCAATGTGGGCGCATCAGTGTGACGGGCGATTCGGATTGAAGCTGGGGGCATTATTCTCGAAATCCAGGGATCGTTTGTTGACGTGAGTGATAAAGTCCGGTGAAAAAGGTCAGGACTCTGATGATAAGCGAACTATAAAAGCATATCGTCTTTCCGTCCTCAATGCTTTGATCAGCTCTAAACAAGGTGATGGACATGGATCGTTGCCGGTTCCTTTAGGGTATTTGTCCCAAAGAAGCTTGCCTGCTCGATTAAAGAATGCGCCCAGGTAGATTCAAACAATACCAGTGGCAATCATAGATTATCGAGGGTTGATGCACTTATTCGATGGGATATCGCCAGGGGTTTTCGGGTTGCTCGGCTTGTTCATCCAAGGTGAATAATGGAATCGAGACCTGCTCGGTTACGTCCTTGTATATGATACGAAGTCGGCTGCCGATGCCAACTTGCTGAATCAATTCCGGCGTTGCCAGTTCACCGTCGCTGCTGACTAGATTGGCAGTCAGGCGCAGACCATCAAAGGGCCCGGGCCGGCCCTTCTGGGTATCCAGTTCGACGAGTAGTAGCAGATAGGGAACATGCTTGCGGAAGGCTCCCTGAATAGCGTGATGTACTTCACCATAGGAGTAAATGACACCTTTACCTTCAACAGGTATCCAGGTCGCGTTCGGGCAGGCACAGAATGGACAAGCAGTGGTCGCGGGATAGCGAAGCAGATCGCAGTCGTTACAGCGCTGCAAGTGCAAGTCATGTTGGGCGCAGTAATTGAAGAAAGTTCTGTTTTCATGATCCAGCTCATCAATTTTGACTGGCATACCGAGATATTCGTTTGGAAAGGTCATCATTTCCTCCTAACCTTTTGCCATGACCATGGCTGATCCAAGGCCGGGTGTACCCCAGCCAAGATTAGCTGTCAGCTCGACATCGCGAACCTGTCTGCAGCCACCCTCCTGGTAATCAAAACTGTGCAGGCGATGGCCATCCGGGCCGACCGGGCAGCTGTCATCTACATCACCTCTCAGCTGACGAACGTTTTCGATCACCATATTGATACCATGGGTGTAGCCTTCACAGAGATGGCCACCGCTGGTATTGTTTGGCCGTTTACCGCCAAGACGAATGGTGCCATCTGAGACATAGGCTCCGCCTTCGCCTTTTTTGCAGAAGCCATAGTCTTCCAGTTGCATCAGGCTGGTAAACGTAAAAGCATCATACGAACCTGTGACATCGATATCTTCTGGACCTACACCCGCATTAGGCCAGAGGATATCCTTGGCGTAGTGCCCCGCGACGGTTGAAATAGGCCCTGACTGGTAGTGCATATCGGGTCTGGGTTTGCAGCATCGACCAACCACGGACTGAATCACGGCTGGTCGGTGCTTGCAGTCCCTGGCGCGGTCAATACTGGTTACGATTAGGGCCGTACCGTTGTCGGTTTCGACGCAGCAATCCAGTAGATGCAGTGGCTTGACTATCATTCTAGAGTTTAGGACATCATCGACGCTGACCCGTTTTTGATAATAGGCTTTGGGATTATTTGACGCGTGTTCGGAGTGAATAGCCTTAACGGAGGCTACCTGTTCAGGGGTGGTTCCATAGTCGTACATGTGCCGCATAAAGGACTGGCAGAACATCTGTCCTGCACTCATCAGCCCATAGCCCCGGCTGAATAGTGAGTCACCATTGAGGGGTCTGACTGCACCTCGGTCCCCAGTACCACCAATGCGCACCTGGCTGTAACCGTTCATAGCGCGAAATATCGCCACGGTGTTGCACATACCGGCTTCTATGACGCCCATGGCAATGCCGATCAAGGCTTCAATGCTAGAACCGCCGCCATAGACATCCATGTAAAAATTGGGTCGTATACCGAGCTCGCCGGCGATGTTGGGTGTGAAGGTCGAGTCGTTGAAGCTGTAAGACAACATGCCATCGATATCACCTGGATTGAGTCCTGCATCTTGCATGGCTTTTCTTACCGCTTCCGTTCCCAAAGCTTTTGTAGTTCGGCCAGAACCTCTGACATAGCCGGTCTCACCAATGCCAGCAATAGCATACTTACCCCTCAGAAATTTATTGGAAGTGGCTTCAATATCGGTTTTTTGTGTCATGGAGGTGTCCTGAAAATACCTTAAGAACCAAGAAAATAGTTAACCAAATTGGCCCTATATGGGCAATAAGGCAGCGCTGCTTTTAGGGCGCAATGGAATTACCTCAGAGGTAGACATTGCGGCGGCCTGAAGAATTTGACGGCAAGGGAGCCTGATGGGGTTCACAGAGGTACAGTATTTTGTCAACAAGGTTTCTCCTCGGCACAGCCTGGTCGAACAACAGCAACCCTGGGGTTGTTACAGGTCGGCGATATAGCGGAGCCAATGGTGTACAAGATGTATTCAGTGAATGGCACATTTTCGCAGCACGAGACTGCCTATTGAGTAGCCAGCGCCAAAGGAACAAATCACACCGATGTCGCCTTCGTTTAGATCTTTGTGATGCAGGTTAAAGGCAATCAGTGATCCTGCCGAGGCTGTATTGGCGAATTCATCCAGTACGATGGGGGCTTCCTCAGCTGTGGCCTGTCGTCCCAGGATTCGTTTGCTGATTAAAAGGTTCATATTCAGGTTGGCTTGATGCAGCCACCAGCGCGCCGGATCGTTTGGCGTCATTTGCAGTTCTTGCAGTTGGTCAACGATGTGTTTAGCAGCCATCGGGCATACTTCCTTGAAAACACTGCGACCCTCCTGATGGAAAAATTTATCGGCTGCATATGGGTCGGCATCGGTTGAATTGGTGATGTACCCGAAATTGGAGCGAATATTGTTGGAGTAGAGTGTGATCGCTTTTGTTCCCAGAATTTCGTAGCTGTGTTTGGAATTACAGGTCTCAGAGGATTCGACTACCGTGGCGGTTGATACGTCGCCAAAAATAAAATGGCTGTCGCGGTCCTGATAATTTACCTGCGGCGAGGTCAGTTCAGGATTGATGACCAGGACACTTTTTGCGGTGCCCGAGGCAACCATTTCATAGGCTCTCTGCAGGGCGAAGGTGGCTGCCGAGCAGGCCACCAGCATATCGAAACCGAACCCGCTTATACCTAGCGCATGCTGGACTTCGATGGCAATAGCCGGGTAATAACGTTCAGTGTAGGCGCAGCTGACAAT
Source organism: Gammaproteobacteria bacterium (assembly GCA_018666555.1). Taxonomy (GTDB): domain Bacteria; phylum Pseudomonadota; class Gammaproteobacteria; order Pseudomonadales; family Azotimanducaceae; genus UBA9926. Next base: position 8,097 of record JABIZD010000132.1, on the reverse strand, counting down.
GACAGCATCAATATCAGAGGGCGATTTATTCGCCTCAGTCAGTGCTACCTTAGCCGCATTAAGGGCAATCTCAGCTTGGTGAGATAGCTCGCCTTCTGTTCTTTCCGGGATTCTCGGTCGCATGCGGTCTATATCGAGGATGCCATCCTTGATATAGGCGTAACGTGCTTTGATGCCGGAGGCTTTTTCGATGAACTCAGCCGATGAGAAAGGTTTCGCTGAGACCTTGCCATCTTCTATGTCACCGGCATGTTGGCTATTAAACTTTGCAGCGTAGCCATTGTAAGCTTCTACCAGTTCCTCATTTGTGATGATGTGGGAAGGCTTCCACAGACCTGATCCGCTTATTACGATTTTTGTTGTCACCAGTGTCATCCAATAGAATTAAATGGCCAGGTCCGAGCATAGCACAGACAAATGGTCGTCAAAGACAAGTTCAAAGTGCGGATTCAGGGATGCCTGTTAGTACGGGTGCTGTTGCCCGGGCGAGCACATTATTGCATGCCGCTTTTGTGCGACCCCATTCAGGCCTAACAGATAGGTGTGACGAATTTTTCAGTTTTACTGGTTTGCCGGTTGTCTGATGGCCTGTCTGGGCATTTTGATGTGTGGCTCGAGTTAACCGGAGGCAACTTTGGTTCGAGGTAGCTGAGAGAGTCGATCACTCTTAAAGGCGAGAGGGTGGCCGAATTCAAGTCCCGGTTAGAGCAAACAAGCGTGGTTTGAACTCACCTTTGTAGCTGCGCCTGGGTGTTTTCTATGTCAGACCTGGACAGTTTGATGCCCAGACTGCATAGGAATGCTGCGAGGAAGGTCACGGTGCAGCCAGCCACCAGGAAGATTTCCATCAGATCCTTGGTTTCCTGGGTTTGGCTGAACAGGGTGCCATCGAATCCGGTAAAGTGAAGTAGGATCATAGCCAGGGCAGGAGCGAACATATAGCCAGACTTAAACGCGGCGTTGTAAACGCCGACGAAGGCTCCTTCCCGGCGCCGACCACTTTTAATCTCATCCAGGTCACAAATATCAGCGACGATTGATAGCGGTAAGACCTCGATAATGGTGTTGCCAATAGGTAGAGCCAGGGCATGAAACAGGAAGTACCACATGGGCTCGTTGGGTTGAAAGGAGATCAAAGCGGTCAAGGGAACCGTTAAGCTGAGCAGCATGCCAAGCTTGAGCATTTGGACCTTTTCGTAGCTCTGGCCCAGCTTACGAACCAGTAAATTAAGCCCCAGGGTCACCATTACTCCAGCCACGGTCGCCTTGGCTAAAAGGATACTGAACTGTGATTTGTCTCCATCATAAATAATGTAGTTAATTAAATACACGCCGAAGCTGACGGCAAAATACTGGCCGATACCATAGAAGAATACCGTCGCCACCAGGAACATGAAGGGCTTGTTCGATAGGGTTATTTTCAGGGCCTGGGTAATGGGTAGGGGTTTCTGGACCTCAGTGCTAGCTCTTTCCCGGGTGCCCAGGACGGCAATAATCCCAGTGACGATAATGATTACACCGACACCACACATGACCACGGCCACACCGGTCGCCTCATCGGAAAAATATTCAGGATTGGTCGCAAAAACGAATGGTAAGGTCGCCAGTATGGTCATTGGCGCACCGATAAAATGGCGCCAGCCGACGATACGGGTGCGTTCCAGATAATCTCTGGAAAGTTCAGCGCCGAGGGCATAGTAAGGTACCACCGCAACAGTGTGGCTAACGTAGTAAAGTGATTTAAGTATCAGGAAGTAAACGAATATGGATATGGCTGTTGGAGCCGGGTCCCAGAACATGATGATGGTTGGCATCCAGCTCATTGGGAAGATGATACCCAGGGCAATCGAGCCAAACAGGATCCAGGGCCTGCGTTTGCCCATGCGGCTTCGGGTCCGGTCCGACCATTCACCGACCAGTGGGTCCGTAACGACGTCAAGAATTTTTAGTAGAGGTTGCCCAAAAGCGAGCCATAGTGGATTGATGGCAAAAGTAGTCGTATAAAAAAAGAACATGTACTTGCCGATGATGTTCTTGAGTAGATAATCGGCACCGTTGAAAAAGCTGTAAGCGAGCCTTTCGCGTATGCTCAGAGGAATTTCAGCGGATGGCTCTATTCCTGATTTTGCCTTGGTCATCGGGTAGCTTCCATTAGTAACAGGCTATCAATTGAAGCTATACAAGCGATTTGGCCGTTTCAGGCCAGCGTGACTGATTATATTCATATTCTGAGTATCCCTTTCAGGCCAGCGTGGCTGATTATATTTATATTCTGAGTATCCCTTTCAGGCCAGCGTGGCTGATTATATTTATATTCCCAGTGTTCCTTTTGACCAGCGTTAAGCTCTCGTTATAAGCATTAGTCATTCGCCATTAGCTAGTAAGACCGAGTGGTAGAGGCGGTGTGTGACTCAGAATAGTACATGTTTTCTGTTGTGGGTCAAAAGACCAGCGCCAGTCAAAACTGGCCGATGAATTAGAAGCCGCCATTTAGGCGGGCTCCAGGAGCTGTTTTAAGAATGTATAAGTCTGTACAGGCCCAGCGGGGTTGCACTTGTTGGTGCCGCGGATCATAGTACTTTAGTCAGGTTGGAGAAAGGGGAGGTCAATGCAGAATCCATATGATCCCGTAGATCAGACCGATGTTGTTGTAAATGGACTTGATATTGGTGAAGTGGTAGGGAAGGTTCGTGAGCAAGGCTACGCTCTGGTAGAGGACTTTTTGACGGATGAAGTATTAGCGTCGATCCGTAAGGCCTTTAATAATGATGTGCCAATCACTGAAATGCGTGCCATCGGTACTGAGACCGGCCGCACCTGGCGAGCCCATAACCTGCTCGCCAAAACCCGTGCTGCGGATGTGGTTTTCTTGGATGAACGGCTTCGCGCTATCGTTGATGGCGTCATTGGCAGGTACAACCAGATTAATATCACAACCCTGTTTAATACGCTGCCAGGTGAAACCAAGCAGTTCCTGCACCAGGACGATGGCTTATGGCCTATCCCAAGACCGCATCCATCATTTCTATGTAATGCACTCATCGCTTTTGATGATTTCACCCAGGATAACGGCGCCACCCACCTGGTTCCGTATAGCCATAACTGGACTCAAGCCGTAGACCAGAGTGTTGAGTCTATACAGATTGAAATGAAGTCAGGCAGTCTGGTTCTATGGGAAGGAGGGTTGTGGCATGGGGGTGGGGCTAATGTCACCCGGGATCAGGAGCGCATGGGGTTTTTTCTCAGCCATCAGGTCAGCTACCTGCGTCCCCAGGAGATCCAGCTTCTGGCAATCCCCCCTGAAGTTGTCCGGCAGATGCCGCGTAAACTTCAGCGTCTGGTGGGTTATCATCCGTTTGGTCTGGGGGTTGATGGCAGGGACCCACTGGATGTTTTAGAAGATGGCATAGTGATCAACCCGGATGCGCATTCAGCCGATTATTGGCGGCAGAACATGCTGTCTGACGATATCGTATAACGCTTTAGCTCAACGTGTAATGGTGTGTTGGGTGATATTGCTTTTGAACTAAGTGCTCAAAAGAGGGTTTCTGTTTCGATATTTTCGTTTAGGCATTGTTTTGGTTTAGACATTGATAGCGCCCGGTTGATGGTTTTTGAATCTAGGTTAAGCTGCTATTGCGAGCGCAGCATGTCGAGTCGGCTTGCCCTTTTGACCGCCCGTTCTTTGCTGGACAACCTATCTGGGCGAAAGGTTCAGGCTTATTATCCAGGGAGGAGTATGGCTATTTCCAGCCAAGAACAGAAAGCCATCACCGAAGCATTCGATCCGGGCTCTGCAAGTTTCGCAGAGAACCCCTATGATGTTTATGCGCGCTTGCGGGATCTAGATGAGCCTTTCTACTACCCGGAAATGAATGCTTACCTGCTGTCCCGCTATCAGGATGTAGAAAGTGTTGCCCGTAATCCGAACATGGTGCGTTCGCTGCAAGCATTCATGCCAGCTGCCTATGTGGCTGAGCAACAGCGTATTGCTCAATTTCACGATATGCCAAACCATGAGCGTTTTGTGCAGTTCAGTATGTTGGAACGCGATGGGGAATTGCACCGTCGATTACGGATGATCGTCCTGGGGAAATTCACCCGGTCGTGGGTGGCTCGACACCAGGCCATGATTGAGCAGACGGTAGACAGGCTCCTCGACACAGTGCTGGCTAAGGTGGATGTTGATTTTGTGGAGGAATTCGCGGCTCATATACCCGGCCATGTCATCGGTAATGTCCTCGGGGTGCCTGATGTGGATTGCCCGCAACTGCGCTCCTGGTCAGAAAATATTGTCCAATACTTTGATGCTGATCGAAGTGAGGCCCGCAAACAAGTGGCAGAGCAGGCAACGTCAGAATTCGCTTTGTATCTGCGCGATTTGATTGCCCAGCGCAGACGCAAGCCAGGTTCTGATCTGCTTACCCATCTGATAGAGGCAAATGATGCTGGTGAGCTTAGTGAAGACGAGCTGATTTCCACCAGCTTGCTGATTTTAGCTGGAGGACATGGGTCCACCATTGATGTCCTGGGGAACGGCATGATAGCCCTGTTGAAGCATCGGGATCAGCTCACACTTTTACGCAGCAGGCCGGAGTATATCCCCGCAGCGGTGCAGGAAATGATTCGTTATGATGCGCCTCTACCTTTCTTCCACCGTTATGCGAGCGTCGACTGCGAGGTGATGGGCATCTCCTTTCCAAAAGGTACGAAATTCGGGTTACTGTATGGCGCTGCTAATCGGGATCCGCAACAGTTTGCTGCCGCGCATTGCTTTGATATCACCCGCAGCCCTAATAGACATGTGGCGTTCGGCCGGGGCGCTCACCTTTGTCTCGGCAACAATCTTGCCAGGCTGAACATGGAGACGGTTTTTTCTAGATTGCTGGCGAGGACGAAAACCATTGAACTGCGTCAGTCACCCCGGTTCAGGCCAGGATTGGCTAGCCGGGGCGTTAGCGCGCTTGCAGTGGCCCTGCTATAAAAAAGCATGGTTTTACATGGACCTACCGGTATCAAAACCATAAGGCAGGTAAAGATTTGGAAAGTAGCCGAGCATCACCAAAGCATCCTATCGGCAGGCTTGAATTTGTTCGTAGAGTCTAAATTGTTGCTTTAATTGGTTGTCGGCCTGCTTGTAGCTTCTTTATAGGTGATTAATAGGTCATTACATTCTCGTGCCATGGCTTCATGTAAAGATAATCAGATAGAAGTAAACGCTACTGGCAATGCATAGCAGGGTGCCGCCAGTGATGCTGCCCCAGTATAGGTATTTGTATTCCCGTAAAATGCCGTCTGTGAACATCGCCCGATGATTCAAGACTACGGCGACTGGTGCCATCAGGAAGCCTAAGCTGGTGGCGAAGTTAATGAATGTGGAAAAATCGCGCATAAAAAATGCAACGATCGCCATACCGCCTAGCGCGTAAACAAGCAGTGTGGCCGAATACATACGGGGTCTAATTAACTGGTCTGGCCGAATGGTACGAAAGGCATACTGGATGACACGGCTTTGACCGTCCATGACCGCCAGCAGCGTGGTGAACATAGTGACCAGAGCGACTGTGCCAATCAGATAATACGACCATTGACCCAGTTGACGGGTGAACATTTCAATGACCATGACGGCAAACGAACCTGCCGCAGCCGGGAGTGGTGTGCCGCTGGTGCGCATGACACTAGCACCTAGAATCAGAAAACACAGAGCAAATAGAATTGTTAGGGCATAGCCGACATTAAAATCGATCCGAGCATCGGAGGTCGTCGTTTGTTCTTGGTTGGCCTCATTACGACTGGTCACCCAGGTAGAGGTCATGACCGAGGCATCGATAGGAATAGGCATCCAGCCCGTTAACGCAATGATGAATGCTATCGTGGTCAGGTCCCAGGTCTCGATGCTCCAGGCAGCAGGAGAAAAGTCAGTCTCAGGTAAAACCATTAAGGTGGCAATGGGTAGTAGCAGTGCCAGGAGCCCGATAAGAATCTTGGAGACATGTTCAAGCCCTTGATAGTGTCCGCTGAGAAGAATTAAAACGGCGATGGCTAAGACACCAGCAGTAGCTAATTCTATAGAGATCTCAAAGGGCATGAGTGCTTGCACCAGGCCGGCCGTAGTAATTGCGATGGCCGCCAGCACGAACCACATGGAATATAGGGTGATGACCAGATAAGTGCCCAGGGCCCACCAACCCTGCTGGCGATAACCTTGTAACAGCGTTTTGCCGGTTCTGGCTGGGTATAGCAAGCCAATGAGCAGACTGGGATATTTCGCCGCGCAGGCTATCAGCAGGATCGGCATCATAGCCAGGCCGTACAGCGCGCCTGCTCTGGTAGACTGCACCAGGTGAGACACGCCGATGGCGGTCGCAGCGAACAGGATGCCAGGGCCTAACAGCTGGTAATAACGGCTGTAAACGGGCACTGCCTGCACTTGAGTCGGATGATTGGCGCCTGTTTTCATTTGCTACCCGTCGTAAAATAAAGGCGCGTGCAGGCCGAACAACTGTGCTTCTCGCTGGCTTTGGATACGCGCACGCGCGGTTGCTGATATTTGATTACTGTTATCGGTGGTGTGCAAACGCTGGGCGATATCACGACGCCCGTAATGAACTTGCAAAAAGAACCGACCTGTATCGCCCTCAAGGCTCGGCAAACGGCGGTGCCAGACATCAGACACGAACATCGCAACATCACCCGCTTTGGCTGTAAGCGGCGTTACACCGCTGCCGTTCCAGGTCAGCTCGATGTCGTCACGTTGCGCTGCCGGTGGCACCTGGCCTGATGTATGGCTGCCTGGAATGACACCTGTCGGGCCGCAGGCGATAGGGCAGTCCTGCAGGTAAATATGTACTCCGATGGCAAAAACCGGGTAGGGCAAATCGCCAGGCCAGGGCTGGTCAACGCTTCGGGGAATGTGCGGGCCTGCATCGATGTGCCAAAAGCCTCCGCCATGATTTTCGTGGCCTCGGCCGTCGGTGCTAGCTGGATTACGCCAGCAGGTATTAGCAATGATGTGGCAATCATCACCCAGCAACGGTTCGATTACCTGCAAAATACGGGGATGGGCTACCACCTTCTGACATAATGCGCTGCGGTTAAACATCTCGTAGCGGAACTCCTGGTCAACGCCGTCCGTTCTATAGCTGGCACCCCGACCATCAGGCGGAATTTCTTTATAGACTTCATCTATTTCCTGGCTTAGTGCCTCGATAGAATCAGTGCTTAGCACGGCGGGCACCACACAGAAACCTTGCGACTCGAGCTGAATGCTCTCGCTTGCTACCTTATCCGCTCCATTTGGCGGATCGCCTGTGTTCCTTGGGTACAGATAGCCGCGCTCTCGTTTTAACAATGTCATTCCTTAACTGAAGGGCCCAATCTGGGGTCCAATAATCCATATCAATCTCGGGCCGATTTTATCGGCGTAAAGTTCAAGCTGTCCAGGCTATAAAGCGTTAACCTAATCGAGCCTGGCGTCTATCTATTAGCTTCGGTATTGCCAGCCTCGCTAAAGCCTCTGACCGAGATCGCTGAATAGCCGGTGGCTTTGGGTAGAGTACCACAAGCACATTGCAGCGCTCACGCTTCAGTTTGCCTTTGAATAACAATGGGTCTTGGCCGGCATCTCCTATCCAGGCAGTTCCTGGTAACGCTGAAAATCTGCTTGACCCGCTGATTTGTTTGCGTCCTGGCGCATACGCCTTTATATTCTGTTAATAATAACTCACAATGAGAGCAACCCAGCTGTTATTCGGGGTCTTCGCAGGCTGTTGCGCCGCACGAAAGCAGTTGCACGAAAGCAAAGGCAGATGAGATGCGGTTGAATTGCGGTTGAAAGTATTCCTGGTAGATCAGCAATAGAACTGAGTTCGGGGGAGGTAATGCATAGATTCCTGAGTAGCTGCCCGAAAATAACCTGGCCTTTGCTTGCAATCCTGCTTGCCTGCGCTCTGCCCGCCGGCGCCGTGGACTTCAATGTGTCCAGCGCAGACGAGCTTCAGGCGGCGCTCAACGCTGCAGCGGCTAATGCCAGTGACAATGAGATCGTGCTCGAATCGGGCACTACTTATGCCGGAGATTTCTTTTTCAGGCCATTAT
>JABIZD010000090.1 GCA_018666555.1 Gammaproteobacteria bacterium | reverse complement strand
TTCCTGATGAAAAACACTCACTAGCGCATCGGTATCTTCCGTAGCAGCCCAAAGCATCGAAGCTCTGACATAAACGACATCACTCTCATCGGTGTCCTCCATACTAGTCTGACTCTGCGCGCCAGCCATCATATCTCCACCAACCGGTACTACCCCGCCCGAACCGTCTAGAACCGATAAGGCAGTCGCATCGGTTACACCGCTGCTTAATTCATAGCCAGCCGATATTCGCACTGCTAAATTTTCGGCCAGGGGTAGATTACCGACAAAATCAACTTCGTAACCTAAATCATCTGAATGAGCAGAACTGGAGACCCCGGCAGACAGACTCGCAGTGGCAGTTTCTGTATCCGGCTCGTTGAAGATAAACCGAACGGTACCACCTACAGAACCTGAGCCATAAAGGGTCCCCTGTGGCCCCCTTAGTACTTCAACACGCGAAATGTCAGCCAATTTCAAGTTCAGGAATACCGGCGAGTTATTCAGGTAAGTGGACACGGAGGGTTCAACTACATTAGGCAGGATATTGTTAGTACCCGGGTTATTCGCATTAACGCCCCGCATAATTAAAGTGTTATTTACTCCGGCATCAGCACCCATCTCTGCGGATACAAGCCCTGGAATGAGGTTGACCATATCACTGAGGTCACTTACGCCGGTGTCATCAATGGTCTGAGAACTCAATACACTAATGCTGTAAGGCACATCCTGAACAGCCTGTGCTCTCCTGGTAGCCGTCACAACTACTTCTTCAAGCACCGGCTGAGCAGCAACGTTGCTGGTCATCATCATAGCCCCTAAAGCAACTGCTGCAGAAAGCTGATTACGCCGAAACATACCAGGTTGCTTTAATAAATCACTCGTATCGCTCTGTATTTTCATTATTCTGGTTCCCAGATTAGATTAATCACTTGATTTACGTAGGCACGAACGGACGTGATCCAAATCATTGAACAACTGAAACTGCCGAACGCGACGATAATTCCTATAGATTTCTATAAATTCTAAGGAACTCAGAAACACTTCTAAATAACACGAAGGGGGTAGGTTAGCTGCTCGTGCTGGTCAGGCAGTGCACTATCATCCGCACCAGGAGACAGGAAAAAATCCGCGGGTTTCAGTATAGCGTCCTGTCAAGACAACAAGAAGGTATCGCCTGGATCGAACAGGCAACACAACCCTGCTCAACCCGTCAATTACTATTGGCTAGATTCACTACTGTATTCAATAAAACATTACAACCAGCTTCAAGGTCCTCAGGCTTGGCATTTTCCGCTTCGTTATGGGATATGCCTTTCTCGCAGGGGACGAAAATCATTGAAGTCGGTGCCACCCGGGACACATAAACCGCATCATGGCCCGCACCAGACACCATTTCCTTAAAGGGGTAGCCCAGATCGATCGCTGCCTTCCTAACGGCATCAACACAATCCAGATCGAATTTAACTGCAGGTGACCTCCATTCATCATCAATGCGGCAATCCACCCTGGCTAAATCTCCCTCCTGTTGCGCTATATCACGCAGTGCCTGGTCCATTGATGCCAGACCATCACTATCTGGATGGCGCATATCCAGGGTTACTATCAGCTGCTCCGGGACCGTATTACGTGAGCCTGGTAACGCCTTGATATCACCAAAAGTCACTCTCGCCCAGGGAGCGAACTCTCGGGAGAGGGCATAGATTCTGTCGATAATGCGGTGCAAGGCCATGAAAGGGTCGCGACGATCTTCCATCGGCGTCGGGCCTGCGTGAACAGGCTGACCGGTAATCACCAGGTCATACCAGTTCATCCCTTGCACACCGGTAAGAACGCCAATCTGGAGTTGTTCCTTTTCAAGTATCGGCCCCTGTTCGATATGAAGCTCAATGAATCCTTTTATAGGGTGAGGCTTGCACGGCACGCTGCCCTGGTAATTAATCCGCTCGAGCTCCTGGCCAAGTGTATTACCAAGATTGTCCGTTCGGCTATAACCGTAGTCGAGTGAGAATTCTCCACACCAGACGCCTGAACCAACCATCGCCGGAGAAAACCTGGCACCTTCCTCATTAGTCCAGATAACCGCTTCTACCGCAGCCTGGGTATCCAGACCCTGGTCATTTAAGGATCGAATTACCTCCACCGCCGCCAGCACGCCATAAACACCATCAAACTTACCTCCGGTTGGCTGCGTATCGATATGTGAGCCGGTCATAACCACGGGTAAATCTGCATTCAGGCCAGGCCGTCGAGCAAAAACATTTCCCATCTGGTCAACCCGCACCTCACAGCCTGCGTCCTTGACCCAGCTCACGTAAAGATCTCGAGCGGTTCTATCAAGATCGGTCAAGGCTTGCCGATTACACCCGCCTCGTTCTGTGGCACCAATTTCAGCCATTTCCATCAGGGATTGCCAGAGGCGATCACCATTTACTTTCAAAGGTCCAACCATATTCATTTACCAGTCTAGTTGTCTTTACTTTAGCTTATCCTGTCCTGCTTAATCAGGGTAAGCACTCAAGGCGTTGATTGAGCGCCCATTTAATCCCGCTGTTGCGCCCCCACAGATATTAATCGCCTGTCCATTAACGAAACGACTATCATCGGTCGCCAGAAAATGGATCAGCGCAGCCACCTCTTCCGGCTCACAGATACGTCGCTGCGGATTCTGCACCCGCACACCTTAGCATCGTTGCAATATGACATGTCCTGTCGCTAATCTATAAAAATCCTTTTAAAGGCGCCATTACCCCATGGGGGTAATACCTTCCTCAACTAAACAAAGGTAAGGTTTAAATATAATCGATAAGTGGCAACCCAAGGGATAATATTCACTATGAAAAACACCATCGACATCAACAGCACTCAAGCCCTGACCGCAGCCTGCGGCAATGGCGTTTCCGGGGTGATGATTTTTGCTTTGTTACCCATGTTATTGGGCGTTTCAGCAGATCATTTAGATTTAACAGAACTGCAGGCTGGCATGCTTGCATCCGCGTACTTTAGCAGCTACGCATTAGTGACTGCGGTCTCCATATTCTGGTTAAGGCGCTATAACTGGCGTTCTATGACCTTTGTCTCCATCGCTATTATGGCAGTTTCATTGGCCGCCATCGTCCTGATCGAGTCCTATCAGACGACTTTACTGAGTCTTCTTTTCTGTGGTATCGGCGCAGCAGTACTACATACCCTGGGCTATGCAATCATCTCAGACAGGCGTGAAAAAGACAGGGATTTTGCCATCAAACTCGTCCCGGAACAGGTGGTCCCCGCGGCACTGCTGATACTACTCTCCCTGTATTTTCCTGAATATCTCAATTTCAACACCTTATTCCTATGCCTGTTAGGGATTCTCGGTTGCCATATGTTTCTTGCCAGGGGGGTACCCTCCGGGATCAGATCAATACAGCAACAAGCAAAACCTGCCTTGAGCAACGGTATAAGCCTGGGTCTGATAGCCATGTTCATTTCCTTTACTGGCTTCGCCGGCCTCTGGGCTTTTCTGGAACGCATCGCCCGAAACGGTGGTATGGATATCGTCCTGACCGGCCAGCTGATCAGTATTGGCCTGATCAGCTCAGCCGTGGGCCCTGCCATCGCGGCTTTCATAGCCGATAAATACGGTCGAAGTTTGCCCCTTATTATTTCAACCCTGATGGCCATATTACCCCTGATTTTATTTATCAACGTAACTCCTGGCCGCTACGCTATGGTCATGGCGGTACTACCCACAGCCTGGTTCTTCGCCAATGTTTATTTCTGCAGTGTCATATCGGAACACGATCAATCTGGACGTATGATCGGCCTGATTCCGTTTTCCCTGGCTTGCGGTGCACTGGTCGGCCCAGGTCTATTTGGATGGGTCATCGATGGCTATGGTTATGTGGCAAGCTACGGGCTCTGCGCTATTTTGTTTGCCATTGGCACAGCTCTAATCCTTTTTCTGAATCAATCAAAACGGGTGACAAATAATGTCTGAACAACTAAGAAGTGAGAATGTCTATTTCCTTGAATATGCCATCAAACGCGTCTGGATGGCGGCTGGGGCTAGCGAATTACACGCTGACTATGTGGCCGACGCGATCACTTTTGCACACATCCAAGGTAAGCTTAATCAAGGACTTGGGGTATACGAGGCAATTCATATTGCTCTGGAAATGGGCCTTCTTGATATTCTAGCCACGCCTGAAGTGATATCAGAGGGACCCACCTGGGCAACAGTAGACGGCAATCGCTCCAGCGGCTACTGGACCCTCAATATGATGGCGGACCTGGCTATCGAAAAAGCCAGAAGCCAGGGTATCGCCATTGTTTTCGGCGGTAATCACAATGACGCTGGCAGTTTCGCCCGCTACGTTTACAAAGCCTTCGAGCAGGACATGATGGCATTCAGTTCCAATAACACGGTGCCCCTTGCGGCACCGTTCGGCGGTTTGCACAATAAACTATCCTGCCCTCCCTTTGATGCCATATCACCCGCGGGTAGTAAAAACCCAATCTGGACCAGCGTCGCCCTGGCCGAATTCTATGATGCGGATATCTCGGAGGCTGCCATTCATGAAAAACGACTTAAGGGAAAATGGCTGATAGATCCTGTCACCGGTGCCCTGTCTGATGATGTCAGACCCTATGCCCAACCTATCGAAGGCATGGGACGGGTATGGGATTGCTCAGCTGCCGGTCAAATTGAAACACCACGGACCTATGCTTTAAATATGTGGAATGAAGCCATGACCGCCATTATTAATCCCATCGGAATTCCATCCATTGGCCTGCCCACCATTGAGGAAATAGTCTCTGGCGGCAATGACGTTCCCAGTCCATCCGTTGGTGGTAGTTATTACCTGTGTATCAATCCCGCCGTGTTTGGGTCCATTGATAATGTAAAAGCAAAATCAGATGACTATGTTGCAGCAATTGAAAACTGCCAACCACGGCCGGGTCATAGCGTTAGGGTTCCAGGTGCTCAAGGTTACCAGTTCATTAACAGCGATGCCCATATGGTCGACGTGTTCACTCATCATTGGGATCCCTTCTTTGTAAATATTGCTGGCCAGTATGGGCTCAGTGAACAACAACTCAGAGAAGATTTCTCGCACCAGTAACGCAGCCAAGCCTAGGCAAATGCTTTCGAGCAACCTGGTTGCTACCTTACCTGAGCTTTTTTTTAGTATAACTAAACAATCGCATACGGGTTATCGCCCCAGCTGGTAAAACCAGCTGATCCACTAGCATCTCAGCTGGTTTTACCAGCTGGGGCAATCAGCAAAAAAAACCCGGTTGTAACAGCAAGGGCCAATGCCGCAGCCAGAAAAAAAGGCATGTAGCCCAGTCCAGCGATGATAAACCCTGCCATGCCAGGTCCCAACACAGCCCCCAATGCCTGCGCAGCAGGTATCAGGACTGCATACCGACCAGCCTGATCAAGATCCGATATAATCACCATCTGATAACCTAAGACATAATTCCAGAACAGTGAAAACATGAAGGTCGAAACGGCGTAGATCAGGACCCCATAATCCATGGAATAAGCAACAAAAACACCCACAAAAGCAGCCAGTGACAACACCAGTGGTCTACTCCTGCCAAACCGGTTGGCCAATAATGCGACCAACAAACCACCGATTACGCCCCCTATCATAGACAAAGACAGACTGATACTGATCCATTGGGAAGACAATCCCCTATCGACCCCCATGCGCTCTACGAATGCCCAGACACCAGCCAATGCAGCAAAATATACGGTCAGACCGGCTAGACCAAACCAGATGCTGTGATTAGACGAAAACAGAGCTAAACCAGGATTTTGAGTCGGGGATGACGGCGGTTGATCCTCGGATCTGTATTCAAGCCGAAATACGGTGAGGACTCCTGGCCCAAGGATTAACGCCAGCGCGATCATAATGCCGCTGAATCCCCAATGCGGCACAATTAAACTTGGCAACACATATAGTAGCGCCACCGCAAGCAGTTGCTGGCTGACAAGCAAAATGCCAAAGTCTCGTTCGCTGTTAGACCCTTGTCCGGCAATAAGCACAGCCAATCCAAACAGCAAACCTGCACCGAAACCGGACGCCAGCATGCAGAATCCCAGCATAACTGCGTCAACGGTCAAGGCCGCGGCGAGGAGCCCAGCACACAGAAACACATAACCAGACTTAGCCAAGACCCTTAAACTCAATCGCTTAATTAGAAATACTGCCGCGACGCAGGACACAAAATAACCTGCAAAATAGCTACTTGCAAGCAGACCAGCTTGCTGTTGCTGCAAGCCAAGCGAATCCATGGCAGCACCAATTATAATGGGTAAAAGCAGAAACCCCGCGGCCCCTGCGGCGGCCATTATTGCAGCAGGCATCACCGCTGACCTTGAATCAGTCATTGCGCAGGGATAAAGATTGCCATCGGACAACATAGCTTAGGACAACTATCAGCCCGTAGGCCGTTTGTTTCTGCAGCATCGCTAAACGCTCTGCATTTTCATTGAGCACTTCTTTCATTAAGAACTTCGACGGCCTTTAACAGCCACTTGGGTGCAGTATTCCCAGCGCCCACGCCTCCATAACTAAGCAACCCTTCTTTGGTGACTTTGCCGTTTTGAATATCTTCGGATAGTTCCTGTAGATCTTCTAAAAAACGACTCAAGTACTCCTGTTCCATTACATCCAGAGTCAAGTGAATCGCTGGTGGTGAGGTAACACCTAACAGACGCCAACCCCGTTCTTCCATACCGCCGACTAATAACTGAATATCGAACTGATCCGAGGCTATCATGAGTAAAGGACCATCTGTCGGCCAGGTCTGTAAGCCCTCAATGGCGGCACACTGACTGATAATGGCATTTTTTACATCCAGAATACGCTGGGCGTTACGGAGGTAACCCTGTTCTCCCCAGTAATGCATTAACGCCCAAATACCTGCCACGGGGCCCAGGGTACGAGAACCCACGAATCCCTGGGATAAATACAAACCACAGGCCCACTCGGTAATAGGCATGTAGTGATATCGATATTCATCCCGTGAGCGCCAGAGTACCGTCGAACAAGGCTTGGGGGCATAACCATATTTGTGCAAATCAGCCGATATCGACCGCACTCCCGGCACTGAAAAATCGAAATCCGGAAAATTAACACCGAGTTTTCTAAAGTGAGGCAGAATATAACCGCCCACACAGGCATCCACGTGCAGCCAGAGGTCTTTTGATAAAGCCAAAGCACCCATCTCGGCAATCGGGTCAACCTGGCCGTAGGGCCAGTTGGGTGCTGAACCAACGATGCCAATCGTGTTCTCGCCAATGGCCGCTTCCAGGCCTGACATATCACAGGATAGATCGGGGTTCTGCGCCACAGTCACCACTTTGATATCCAGGTACTGGCAGGTTTTATGCACGGTTGAGTGCGTCGAATAAGGTGCTACCACTTCCGGCTGAGAAATACTGGGTTTGGTCTCCCTGGCCCATTTCCGCATGGCATGAAAAGCATTAAAATTCGACTCCGTTCCTCCACTGGTTAAATTTGCGCTGCTATCCTCATCGCCCTGCATCAGGCTGATGCAAATATCCAGAACCTCGTCTTCCATTTTTGCCGCAGCAGCTTCCTGGAACGTAAACAACCCATTCCACTCCATGAACTCATTGAAGGCCTCATGGGTGAGCTGGGCCATTTCTTCATGGCCCTGAAATGTCGTACTGGCAAGCTTACCTCTTTGCCCCTGGGTCATCTGGGCCTTAAGGTCCTTCACTTGCTGTAATACCTTTTCATAGGATTCGCCGATTACCGGCATGGCATAACGGTCCGTTACCATCCGCTTACTCCTCATATGCTCTTGTACGGAAGCCTCTCGGGGCCTGTTTTCACGTTATTTCTGTTCCGCTATTACATCCCTTATGCTGAGTTCAACGGCTTTCAGCAACTGGTCGATTTCTATTTTTTTCATTATCAGTGGCGGTGAAATCACCACCACATGACCGATCGGCCGGACGATTACGCCATAATGTAAGCACCGCTGATAAATTCTATGGGCTACCTGCAGCGGTGTCTTACTGATTTTATCTTCGACAAGTTCAATTCCCAGCATGAACCCTTCTCCGCGAACATCACCAACAATGGCAAGATCAAGTAGCTTCCTGGCTTGGCTCTGGAAATAAGGTGTCAGTTCCCGCACATTCTCCAAGATATGTTCTGATTCCAGAATATCAATATTTTTAAGTGCAGCAGCGCAGGCCAATGCGTGTCCGCTATAGGTAAAGCCCATCGTGAATACACCACCTTCAACCTGAGGTTGGCTGATCACCCGGTATATCTCATTTGAAAAAATAGCCGCTCCCAAAGGGATATAACCAGAATTAATCCCCTTGGCTACGATTAAAACATCCGGTACAAAACCGTATACCGCTTCAGAGGCAGCCCATTGACCCAGGCGTCCGAACGCAGTGACTACCTCATCAGCGACCACCAGGACATCATACTTCCTGCAAACTTCAGCCACACCACGATGGTATCCTGACGGTGCAACCAGCACACCACCCGCCCCCATTATCGGTTCGGCAATAAATGCTGCAACGTTTTCAGGTCCCAATTTCAGGATGTGATTTTCCAGTTCATTACAGAGAAAAACACTATAGTCCTGTTCAGACAAAGTCTCTGCACCTATCGGGCGGCGATACATATCCGCTGCCGAAACATGACTGATCCACTCGTCACCAATGGTATCCAGCTCAGTTTTAGTTAATTCAATCCCCGTTAAGCTGGCAGCGACATAAGTACTACCGTGATAGCCTTCATTCCGTGAAATTATTTTTTTCTTGTTTGGTTTGCCACGAAGATTGTTGTAGTAATGAATAATCCTGATCGCTGTATCATTGGCGGTTGAACCACCTGTTGTATAAAAAACATGATTCAGACTACCCGGAGTCAATTCAGCAAGCTTCTCAGCCAGCTCTGCAGCAGGTTCGTTAGTAGTATGACCGAAAGGATTGAAATACTGGATTTTTCTAACCTGGGCGGCGATGGCATCCGCCATATCACTTCGGCCATGACCAATATTGGCGCACCAAAGACCCGCAATTGCATCTAGGTATTGCTTACCGTCACTATCAGTAACATAACACCCTGAACCGCGACTGATGACGTGGCTCCCCTCCTGCTGAAAAGTGGCAAAATCTGTATAGGGGTGGATGAAATGGGCTTTATCCTTACGACGATAATCAGCTGTCACCAGGCTAGGCTCAGAAGAATTGCTAGATTTTTGCTTACTCATCAACACTATTTCCGATGGCTTTTCGACACTATATAAAACCACGCAGAGGCCTTCGATTGAAAGCCCCCTTTATGGGTACTAAGTCAAGTTATTGAAATGAACCATCAGTCCGGCTTTAATAGTATCCATATCCAGTAGCTGGCTGAACACACTTGACTCAGAAACATCTTTTATCCGATGAATGGTATCAATCACTTGCTGAGATGATAGCGCTAATTGGTAACAATGACTTCAGCCAATGTTTCGCACAACTATGCCAATCCCTGACAGGTTATGACAGTACCGTATTAATTGCTTTCCTGAAATACCAGAAGCCCTCCCTGATTTTCAGTAATCTCAGTTCAAAGGATGAAACGCCAACGCTCGGGCCCTATTTTGACGGTGCTTTTCTACTCGACCCCTTTTATGACCTGTACCGGAATAAGGCAGCCGATGGTATCTATCGTTTAAGCGACGTTGCCCCCGAGGTTTTTTCAGAAACCGAGTACTACCGAAGCTACTTTAAGAACACCCGCATCATCGACGAATCAGCCATGATGGTGAAGATCACCGAAGAGATCTGCCTCAGCGCATCATTTGGCCTGAGAGATGGTAGCAAACCACGAGAACTGCAACTCCGTGAACTACGTAAAGTGTTTCCCATCCTGGCATCGACTTTTCGACAACATTGGTCAAGAGAAAATCAATTGGCACCGCTTCTGGATAAGGGCACTACAAATGGCCAGTTCGGCACCACTCTGGAAGCGGCTTTCAGCAATTTCGGCAGTCTGTATCTAACCAAACGAGAATGCGAGATCGTTAAATTGATCCTTAAAGGGTACTCCAGTAAATCCATTGCTTCCCTGCTCGAGATTAGCGTTGATACCGTGAAAGTACATCGCAAAAGGTTCCACAACAAATTAGATATCTCGTCCCAAGCCGAGTTGTTCTCATTGTTCCTGGAAGCGATATCAATGGTACCGTTAGGCGCAGAACTGGACCCTCTGCACTATTATTATTCCAGCCAGGAGATTGTCGACAAGAACCTAACCCGGCCATAACCTTTAATGGCCAACCATTCACCCATGGAAACTGCAAGCGGAACCAAGGACTTATCTACAAGCCTGTCTGCTGCCACAATTTCTATTTACTCTATAGTAGCCTATGCCGATCCACGAAACAGATCATCTGGGGTTTGAAGCCCCTGCACCACTGGAGCATCCAGCGAGGGCAAGCATCCCGGATGACCATCCCGCCGGCCCAGCCCTGGGTGAGCTTCTACCTGATTTTACTTTACCCGACCATCTGGGACGACTCGTCGACTTCCATGAACATCGCCAGGGAAGGAAGGTGGTGCTCAGTTTCATTCGCTCAGTCCTCTGGTGACCCCCTTGCCTAACCCAACTCGGTGAGTTAAGGGAAAATTATGGGCTGTTTGAAGCAGCCGGGATTGACGTGGTGGTGGTTTCCTATGACGATCCATCAGCACTCAAAGCCTATATAGTAGCCACTGCTGCGCCATTTACCATGCTCTCGGATAAAGACTCAAAAGTCATTCGCCAGTATGGCATCCTCAATGAAAGCGTCCTCCCTGGTGATATCCCGATCTATGGTATCCCCTATCCAGGCAGCTACGTAGCCGATGAACGGGGTAGGGTCATCTACAAAACCTTTCTGGAAAGCTACAAATGTCGAGAAAGTCCCCAGGTGCTAATAGATTCAGCCCTCGGACAGGTCAGCCTGGGTGACCCAGAGACAAGCAAACAAGGCGGTGATGAAGATATTCGAGTCCGGGTCGGCCTGTTGGGTGGAGCCATAAAACAGGGCGCACAACGAAGAATTGTGGTTCGATTTGAAATGAGTCCTGGATTACATCTTTACGGTAAGCCAGTTCCTGCAGGGATGGTTCCCGTCGAAATCAAGGTCAATGGACCGGATGGCATGATCGTGCAACCACCCATCCTGCCAGCGACCACGCCGCTATGGCTTGAGGAATTAAATCTAGAGTTGGCTGTCTGGACCGATCGACTCGATGTCCAGATACCCATATACGCTCTATCTAAAATCGCCTCTGAACTCCAGCCCCTCACCAGCTCCGAACTGACCCTGGACGTAAGCGTTCGCTACCAGGCCTGCAATCAAACCACCTGCCTGCTACCTCGCACCGAACGTTTTGTGCTAACCGTACCGATAGATGTCATCGATGTACCTCAACTGGGTTTGTTTGCAGGTAATGGCCAGAAGACGCTGGGATTCAAAGCTGCCCCGCACCTCATACGTCTGATATGGCGCATTTTTCGAAAGAACCCCATTGCTTTCTTTAAAGGGTTTACAAGGCAGCGAGATAGAATCCGTAAAGCCAGAAATCGCCGCTTAAGTTAAACGGTACTCCTACCAAGGGCACGACTTCACAACGAGGGAAATGAGCTACTTAGCTGACTTATATAGTTTGCTATTGGTCTCGATCAAGTGATTTCATTCCTGCGGCGGTATATCGCTCACCCGCCACATTTTCACCACTAAACAACTGATCTACTTCCTCGATGACCTGTTCACTGAGAAAAAGGTCTGCTGCTGCCGCATTCTCCTCAAGGTAACTAACTCGTTTTGTACCTGGGATGGGTGCGATACAGTCTCCCTGCGCCAGCAACCAGGCCAAGGCAATCTGGCCGCTGGAAACGTTAAGCGAATCGGCAATTGACCCTAATTTCGCCACTAACTGCAGATTAATATCCAAATTTTCTCCCTGAAACCGTGGCATAGTTTTCCGCATATCACCGCTGCCCTGCATGGAATCCTGGCCGGTTATACTTCCTGTCAGGATAGCCCTACCCATGGGGCTAAATGGCACGAAACCGACGCCTAACTCGATGCAGGCAGGCAAAACATGCGATTGAGGATCGCGAGTCCACAGTGAATACTCAGATTGAACCGCTGATATAGGGTGAACAGCATGGGCTCGACGCAACGTCACTGAGGAAATTTCAGACAGACCCAAGTAACGCACTTTGCCTTTTTCCACCAATCGAGACATAGCCCCGACGGTATCTTCAATGGGAACCGTGGGATCCAGACGGTGCAGATAGTAAAGGTCGATCACATCAGTCTGCAATCGCGTCAAGGACTCATCACAGCGAGTCTCGACCTGATCAGGATGGCCATCGATACCTCGTTTGCCATCTACCAGGGTGATACCAAATTTGGTGGCCAACTGGATTTCTCCACGACGGGCCTTTAAAACTCGACCAATGAGTTTCTCATTATGTCCCATGCCATAAGCGTTGGCGGTATCAAGAAAACTGACCCCGATATCAAGGGCTCGATGCAGGGTTCTTTCCGACTCTCCTAAATCAGCTTCACCATAAGCCTGGGACATACCCATACAACCCAGACCGATGGCACTCACCTCTAACTCACCTAGTCGAACTCTTTTCATCTCACTCTCCCCAAACCATATCAATTATGAATCAGCAGGCCTCGCTGAATCAGCTATCGACGCTCGTTACACAACTGCAGATGCTCCTCAAACCATACCCTGCTCAACGATAAATTCAGAAATCAAGTCAACACCATCATTCTGTTTGAGATTAGTAAAAGCAAACTTCCGGTCACCACGCATGCGCTGCGAATCCGCTTGCATGACCTCAAGAGAGGCCCCCACATAGGGAGCGAGGTCAGTTTTGTTAATAACCAAAAGGTCAGATTTGGTAATGCCAGGCCCGCCCTTTCTGGGAATCTTGTCTCCTGCAGACACGTCAATGACATAAATGGTTAGATCCGACAATTCGGGACTGAAGGTCGCACTCAGATTATCTCCTCCACTTTCGATGAAGATGATATCGAGTTGGGGAAATTTATCATTTAGCTCAGCCACCGCATTCAGGTTCATAGAAGCATCTTCACGAATCGCCGTATGTGGGCATCCACCGGTTTCCACCCCAATAATCCGATCATCTTGCAAGGCCTGGCTCCGTATCAGGAATTCAGCGTCTTCCTGGGTATAGATGTCATTGGTCACCACTGCTATTTCGTACTGGCTGCGCATTTTCTTACAAAGTGCCTCGACCAATGCTGTTTTACCCGAGCCAACGGGCCCACCAACGCCTACTCTCAACGCATTACCCATAGTCATTTTTGATTCATCCTCGTTAACTGTTAAGACCGAAACAGGCGCGAATACTGTGTTTCGTGCATGCTACTGGCCATTGCCACGCCATAAGCCGTATTGCCAATTTCATCATCGCTGAGTAATTCAGCGGTATCGATTATTCCGGGTATAGCATCAACCAGGCTGGCCAGCAACCGCTGGCCATCGGTCTGCCCGAAGGGCATCAATTTTATCAAAGCACTGACCTGATTATCACACCAACTCCATAAAAACCCTGGCAAAGCCTGGTGTAAAGGGATTGCCCAACTGTGTGCTGCAAATGCGAAAGCCGTTAAATACGCTATGGGCTCACCACGAAAAGCTACCGGTAGTTCAACCTCCAGATCGTTTAACAGGCGGGTCAGTGCCTGACCTAACTGTTGATCCTCCAATAGCAGCTCACTGGTTTCCCTGGAGCTCAGTAAGAACTGGTTCCAATAAACCGCACCTGCCAGGTCAGGCTCAGAGAAAGCCGAGAACAATCTCATGCAAACAGGCGATTCAAGCCGCCCGAGCGTTGCCTTGAGTTGCCCAGACATCCATTCATATGCAGTGCTGCGGTCGCTCACCCAGCCGGTTTCAACAGCAAATTCAAGCGCCTGCGAATAGGCGTAGGCGCCAATGGGCAAAGTGGGTGAAATCAGCTGCCATAGCCTGAATTCATGCGAGTTGAACGGCTTAATGGTCGGTTCAAGCATTTTCAGCGGCATGAGTATGACCATGAGACGAGCTAGGTTGGTGCTTGCTCTGCTGGTAAGCGCCTGACTCTGGCTCAAATGGGGCAGAAATATGGGCTATCCGCCCGCCCAGGCTTTCAACCAGTTGATCCAGCACATGGTCACACTGGTAACGTAGCCAGGTTTCATTAATCTGCAACGGTACATGCCGGTTGCCTAAATGAAAGCAAAGCCTGGCGATAAGCAAGGACGAATCTGCCTCTGCCTGTGTGACAGTTTCATCTGCCGCCCTGACCTGAATGACGGTATCATCTTCAGCTATAAGTAGATCGCCCTGCTGCAGCGTTCTTCCGCGCTCCAAAAACAATCCAACTTCCCTGCCATCGTCCAGTTTTGATTTGAATCGGGTTTTCTGGCGTAATTCAAAAGGCAATGTCAGGGTCGCCTGATGTTTGGAACCTGCCTCTGCCCCTACCCCTATCAATGTTGATATTCTTAAATATGCCATAGAATTAAATCGTCTGTACCTTGTTAACAATGCAGCCAATTGCGATGCAAACCGTTTCCCTGCATGTTTCAGAAAAGAAAATAACGCTGAGCCAGAGGCAAAACCTCAGCAGGCTCGCAGGTCAGCAGTTCACCATCCGCTCTTACCTGGTAAGTCTGTGAATCGACTTCAATATCGGGCTGATAACTATTGTGGATTAAATCCTTCTTACCGATATTGCGAGTATTTCTGACGGCACTGATTAGGTTCCTGAGACCAAGCTGTTGGGGAATATCATTCTCGATCCCTAACTGCGATAGAAAGGTCATGCTGGTGGCATTCCTGGCCCCTCCCAAGGCTCCAAACATAGGACGGTAATGAACCGGCTGTGGCGTGGGTATTGATGCATTTGGATCGCCCATTGCTGCTGCAGAGATCATTCCACCTTTAATAATCAGCGCTGGTTTCGCACCAAAGAAAGCCGGCTTCCACAGCACGATATCCGCTAGTTTGCCTACTTCGAGTGAACCGACTTCATGACAGATGCCATGCGAAATGGCAGGGTTAATAGTATATTTCGCAATATATCGCTTCGCTCTGAAGTTATCATTGCGATCAGAGTCCTGACTTAATGCGCCACGTTGAACTTTCATTTTATGGGCAGTCTGCCAGGTTCGGGTAATCACTTCACCGACTCGCCCCATGGCCTGTGAATCAGAGGCGATCATACTGAAAGCGCCAAGGTCGTGGAGAATATCCTCTGCAGCAATGGTTTCGCGACGGATGCGTGATTCGGCAAAGGCAACGTCCTCAGCGATACTAGCGTCCAGGTGATGACAGACCATCAGCATATCAAGGTGCTCATCGACGGTGTTCACGGTATATG
>JABIZD010000112.1 GCA_018666555.1 Gammaproteobacteria bacterium | reverse complement strand
TTAGCATCAGGCTGTTGAGAACCAGGGGATGCTTACCCTGACTCGAGGTTCCATTGCTTCGGCCTGGTTTGCAGCCATTAACCTGGACGCGGGATTCCAGCCTCAAACTGATTCTCTCAGGATCAAACTGGCCGAGAAGGGTCGGGTCAGATACTCTGATACTCAACATTGGATGGACTGTGTTAGCACCATCGAACCGAATTCTGACGTTAGGGTCAGACAGGATATTCTGATACCAGTGGCGCTCTTTGGCTGGATCAAGATAGATCTGTCCCTCCAATAGGGTATAGCCAACATTCACTGAATAGGGCTCATTCGGTAGCGTCTCCAATTGCATGACTCCACTCGCGTTTGGCAACTCAACCAGGGGTGCCTCTGCGCCGCTCAGGCGGCCACCTGCAACAAAGCAAAAAGGCTCATGGCAAGCAGTAAGACCGATGAGTATCAGGGTCAGGTATAGGTTTCTGGGAGGTGCTCGTTGCATTTTTTCAACAAGGCCGGATTTGGATGAATAAATAAGAGACTGCTTGGGCGTAGGCTATTTTTCTTCTTCTTCCTGATCACTGGCGCTGATCACTTCACCTTCAATCGCTTCTTCAGCTTCTAGGTTTTCAACTTCATTGTCAGTTTTTTCAGTTGTAGTCTCGTTATTGTCGCTCACCTCGGCTTGGTTGATTTCTGGCCAGGGATTAAATGGGAAGGGTTTATACTCGGTATTGAAGGTTTCATACTGCAGAATCTGCAACATGAATTCGCAAATTTCCTTACTGAATGAAAGTAAGCGATCGTTAGTCTCGCCCCTTGCCAGGCTGAAAATAAACTGGAAGAGACAAATAAAGACAACAACAGCCTCTGTCAGGGAATAAATAAATGCAAACAGCACCATGTAGAGACCACGGGTCCATGTGCTGGTGTTGGTCATGGATTGTTTTACTGCATCGTTCATGTTATTTCCTTGTGGGTTTGACTCATACCTGCTTTATAGCAAAATCAGTACCAAAATTGAATTATCTCCTATTATCAATAGGTTAAGATCAAATTACCATGCTCTGTAGTGGTGTTTTTCGCCACAAAATGGGCAAAATCATTAAAAATTGAATATTCTTTATGAGGCTCGCCGATGCCTGGCGACTGCGTCTGGTAACTGTTTCGTCGAGGAATGCTTGGTAGGAATCCCGCTGGTATAAGGGCCTGAAACGCTTTTAGACAGGCTATCGGCAGCCCTTTCCGTTTCTGCTCGGAGACGTTCAGCTTTTACTGGAACTGCCTGCCATGATGCGTCGCCTATGCTGGCTCAGCACAGACCAGGCGTTGGTAGTTAGCATCGTCGAATGGCAGGACAACACCGTTTTCGGTGTCAAATAAAGAGCGCTTCACTGTGCTCAGCCTACCTAGGTAAACATGGATAGCGCATGAGTCGATATCGTCAGTGCTTCTGACTGAATGAATGGCGTCAGGGCCTAATTGCAGAACGTCGCCGGCGTTGACGGTTAGCTCAGTCTTTTCCTCAATTGCACCGGAGTCATTTCTCGTCCACAGGACATTTCTTTCGGCACCTTGATAAACAGCGATGGTGGCAACCATTTGATGATCATGTGCGGGTACGGAGAGGTTGATTGGGAATCTGCAGTGCCAGATGGAAATCAAATCATCTTCAAACAAAATGACATCATCATCGGCGTAGTCTGGAATAGATTTAGCTACCCAACCTGGATCTTTCACTATCTGCTCGAGTATGGATTTGACCTGCGCCTTTGCATCTGCGCTAAGAGCTGCTGTTTTAAGCTCGTCGACCAGTTGATCGATATTAAATTTGTTTTGTTGCTGAGTCATTGTAATTTCCTTAGCTGCGCTAGGCCGATCCCTCAGGATCGTATAAGGATATTAAAAGTAGCACAAAGATATTAAAAGCCTGGAAGGCAGATTAATAGAAGTTAAAATTGGTACCGAGGGCCGGAATCGAACCGGCACTCCCGTGAAGGAACCGGATTTTGAATCCGGCGCGTCTACCAGTTCCGCCACCCCGGCACGTGAGGCGGGAGAGTATAGCAGAGGTGTGGTTTATTGCGAATAGGCTAATTAAATTGCAGCAGCTTTTCGCCCAGGGATCCCGTTTTTCGAACGTCTTTTGTCCAGGCAATGCGGCGCTTGCAAGCAGCTGGACAGGGCGATAGCTGGGCTAATTTTATTTTGCTTGAGCTTTTAAAGGATAGTCGGTTTTGACTCCTGAATATTGGGAAAACGAGGCAGGCGGTAATAACAGCCGCCAAATTTGCCGTGGTATCGGCCATGCAACTCCATCATTGATGTTACAATCGGCGACGAAACTTTCCTGGTCAAACTGAATTGATGAAGCGCTCTGACTTCTTTTTTGAGCTTCCGCCTGAACTCATTGCCACACGCCCGACACCGCGTCGCTCGGGCAGTAGGTTAATGCATATTGATATTTCCTCCGGGCAAATCAGTCATTATCAATTTTCTGATTTGCCCTCCCTGGTCTCAGAACAGGATTTGCTGGTGTTTAACGATACCCGGGTGATTCCAGCGCGTTTTTTAGGTCATAAGGCCTCGGGCGGGAAAGTTGAGATCTTGCTCGAAAGGATCACATCGGAAACCACCGCGATAGCACAGGTCAGGAGTAGTAAGCGGCTCAAAACAGGGGCAGAGATTATGCTGTCAGCTGATTTGCCAGCTGTTTTGGTTGAAGGCAGGCAAGGTCAGTTCTATTTGTTACGGTTTCCCTTGCCCGGGGTATCCGATATTGCTCGCAGCTTGGGCCTGGTACCATTACCACCCTATATTGATCGAGAGCCGACAGCGGCCGATCTGGAAAGATACCAGACCATATTCGCGAGTAACGATGGCGCCGTCGCAGCGCCTACAGCTGGATTGCATTTTGATCATGAATTGCTGCAACAGCTTGACGAAAAAGGTCTGCAGCGGGAGGCAGTGACGCTGCATGTGGGTGCGGGAACCTTCCAGCCAGTGCGAGTCGATGATATAGAAACCCATGATATGCATAGTGAGTGGCTCGATGTTAGTGAACATACCTGTGATGTCACTGCGCAGTGTAGGGCCCGTAACGGGGCTGTAGTGGCGGTGGGTACCACCAGTGCCCGGGCACTTGAGGCGGCTTCATCATCAGGAGTCGCTCGCGCTTATCAGGGTGATACACAGATTTTTATTTTTCCGGGATATGAGTTCAAAACTGTTGATAGCCTGCTGACTAATTTTCATCTACCAGAGTCAACTTTGCTCATGCTGGTCAGCGCGTTTGCGGGTTCGGAACTGATTAAAGAAGCCTACCGACAGGCCATTGACCAGAAGTATCGATTCTTCAGTTATGGTGACGCGATGCTTCTGGCGAACAGGCCGGCGATCAGCTAACGCAGAAAGTAAGGGTGTTTTGCACGCTTTTTGCAGCCAGGGAGACGCTTAACAGCCTTGTTGGAGGCTAATGAGCTAAGGTTAAGTTTGCTCTTAAGGCCTTTAAAGCACGGCTTCAGGGTAATTTGGGAAGCTCAAGGAAAGCGAGTTTAATTGTTTTCAAATTACAATTCGGGTCAGTCTGTGCTATTTTTTGTTTAGCAGAAAGTAAATGTTCTATAGATCAGATCAACGCTGAAACAGACTGTTCTGCCGAATAGGACTTTGTAGATCGGAGAATTACATACATAATGCCCGCCGATATTTTGATCTGGCATTTTAATATAATTTCGTCAGGCAGAGTGAAGGTAAGTTGCAGCAGAAAATTGACAAACAGCTCTTATTGGCACGCCAGCCCATTTTCAACACAGAAGTTGAAATCGTGGCCTACGAGCTGTTATTCAGAGAATTCGATTCGGACGAGGCGAGGGTGGTCGATGGAGATCACGCCACTTCAGCTGTCATCATCAATGCTTTTACGAATCTGGACCTTGGTCAACTAGTCGGCGAGCATCAAGTCTACATTAACTTCACCAGCAATCTGCTGGAAATGGACCTTCCCATTGATCCAAGTCGGTGTGTGATCGAGATTCTTGAAGATATTGAGATCACTCCAAAACTGATTGCTCAGGTCAAGCGGCTTAAGTCAAAGGGTCATCAGATTGCGCTGGACGATTTCGTCTATAGCCCCGCAGCCGAACCATTGTTGCCCCTTGCTGATGTTATAAAGCTGGATCTGCTTGACCTGAGTGAGAAGCAATTAAGCGATATGGTTGAGCGGTTCCAACCCCTTGACGCGCTGCTGCTGGCTGAGAAAGTTGAATCCCAGGAGGTGCTGGATAAATGTAGGCAAATGGGGTTCGTGCTCTTCCAGGGTAATTTTTTGAGTAAGCCGGAGCCGATTGAAGGCAAGAAAATGACGGCGAACAAATTAGTTGTGCTGGAATTACTGAATCGCCTGCAGGATCCGAAGAGCACTATGGGTGAACTTGAAAAATACGTTGAACGGGATCCAGTGCTTGGCTTTAAAACCATGAAATTGGTGAACTCGGCTTATTATCAGCCGCGCCATAAAATTGAATCGTTATCCCGTGCTATGACTTACCTGGGTATGGATGCGATGCGTAGCCTGGCCAGCCTTCTGGCGCTGGCAGAAATGTCAGACAAGCCGGATGCGCTGCGAGCACATGCCTTGGAAAAAGCTAAATTGTGCGAGGTAATGGGTGCGAAGTTCAGGAAAGATGAGTCTGCTGTATTTTATTCTGTAGGCCTGCTTTCATCTATGGATGCTTATTTCGACCAGCCGCTACCAGCACTGGTGGAGTCAATGTCCTTGCGTGAAGACGTGAAGGTAGCCCTGTTAGAGCGTGAAGGAGAGTTGGGTCTCATCCTTGATACAGCTGAAAATATCCAGAAAGGCACTTTCTCTGAAGTTAATTGGCAGGGCCTGGATGACTTGGGGTTAGTCCCTGCGGAGATAAATGAGATGTATCTTTCGGTTATTGAGTGGCAGTCTAATATGTCTGGCGAAGTTTTTGACCAGCTGTAAATGACCAGCTTGATGTAAGCAACCAGTAGACCAGCCAACTAATCGAAACGACACAAAGTATGAACTTCACTCTGAAAACAACTGATGGTAATGCTCGCAGTGGGATTCTTGAATTAGCGCATGGGGTAGTTGAGACGCCCATTTTTATGCCTGTGGGAACCTATGGGACGGTAAAAGGCCTGACGCCGGCGCAGCTGCAGGAATTACAAGTGAAGATCCTCTTGGGTAACACCTTTCATCTCATGCTTCGGCCTGGTCCTGCTGTGCTGCAACAGCAGGGTGGGTTGCACGGATTTATGGGCTGGAATGGACCCATCCTGACAGATTCCGGGGGTTTTCAGGTTTTCAGTCTCGGTAAAATGAATAAAGTAACAGAACAGGGCGTTGCCTTTCGTTCGCCTGTAAATGGTGATCGAATATTGATGACCCCTGAGCTTTCGATGGATATCCAGATGACCTTGAATTCAGATATTGCCATGATATTTGATGAATGTACGCCATACCCGGTGGACTGGAGTACAGCTGAAACTTCCATGAAGCTGAGCCTTCGCTGGGCTGAAAGGTCCAGGCAGGCGTTCCAGAGCGATAATGCCCTGTTTGGGATTGTACAGGGTGGCGTTTTCGAAGATTTGCGCCTGGCTTCATTGCGGGGATTAATGGAAATTGGTTTTGAGGGCTATGCCATTGGCGGTCTGTCGGTAGGCGAGCCGAAGCAGGCGATGCTGGATACCATTTCTGCTATTGCCCCGGAGATGCCGCAGGATGCCCCTAGATACCTGATGGGCGTCGGTACACCGGCAGATTTAATTGAAAGTGTGCGCAGAGGCGTCGACATGATGGATTGCGTCATGCCAACGCGACATGCCAGGAACGGTCATTTATTCACCTCTCAGGGCGTTGTAAAAATCCGTAATTCGGTCAACAAAACGTTGAACGAGCCACTTGATAAACGATGCGATTGCTATACCTGTACTCATTTTTCCAGGGCTTATTTGCATCATTTGGACAAGTGTAAGGAAATACTGGGCTCGACACTGAATTCAATCCATAACGTACATTATTACCTGCGGTTAATGGATAGAATGCGTGCGGCTATTAACGAGAAAAAGTTCGATGATCTGGCCAGGGAAGTTTACCAGGACTGGCAGGAAGAACCGAGTATTACAGGAGTTGGTACATAAATTGTGGAGGAGAGGACGCAGAGATTGCGTCAGGGGCTCGTAATCTGGACAATACAGCCTCTAAAGCGATGTCTGCGATACTGATGTTAGTTCTGAAAGAGAGAGATTCCTATGTTTGAACGGTTTTTGGTCAATGCTCATGCTCAGCTGGGAGAAATCTGATGCCTGGGTTAGATATTTTTATCCTGGTGGCCTTTGCCCTGGTTTTTTACTTTCTGCTGTGGCGACCACAAAGTAAACGCGCGAAGGAACATAGGGATTTAGTGGCTAATCTAGCCAAGGGAGATGAAGTCATCTCCAGTGGTGGGTTAGTCGGTAAAGTAACCAAAGTAGAAGAGCAGTTCATTGTTTTCGAAGTCTCCGCCGGCGTCGAACTGAAACTTCAAAAAGGTGCTGTGACAGCGGCCTTACCCAAGGGAACGATAAAATCCATTTGAACGTTATTAACAGTATTACCAGGTCCAGCACGTGCTAAATCGCTATCCTTTGTGGAAAAATCTACTGGTTCTGGGTGCCCTGTTGTTTGGGGTTATTTATGCTATGCCGAATGCGTACCCGCCTGACTTTGCAGTCCAAATTTCTAATGACAGGGGTGATATGGCTATCACCCAGCGTGAGTTGGATGTCGCAACTGGCAGTCTCAAACAGGGGGCAATCTCCTACATCTCTGCTGAGCTCTTGCCTCCGAGTGGGTTGATACGATTTCCAACAGCAGATGACCAGCTTCAAGGCCAGGCCATTATCCAGAGGTCGTTACACGATCTTTCCGGGGATTATATCGTTGCATTAAATGCAGCGCCAACGACACCTGAATGGCTTCGAGACCTGGGTGCTGAACCTATGAAATATGGCTTGGATCTGCGCGGTGGGGTGCATTTCCTTATGGAGGTTGATACTGAACGTGCGGTTGCAGAACGCCTGGAGGGCATGCAGCAGGACATCAAGCGAACGCTGCGAACCGGTGAGGAACGGGTGCGTTACAGGGGCAGTGATATCATTAATGGGCAGACCCTGAGAATATCCTTCGCCACCTCCGATCTAAGATTCAAAGCCAGGCAACAGATTGAGCCGGCATACCAGCAGTTCACTATTTCAAATGCAGAAGACCTGGAGTTTGATCTATTACTGACTATGAGTGACGCCGCCGTCAGGGAAATTGAGGATTTTGCGGTGCAGCAGAATCTGCAGACGATTCGAAACAGGGTCAATGAGCTCGGCGTCGCCGAGCCTCTGGTGCAGAGACTCGGTCGACAACGCATTGTAGTCGATTTGCCAGGTGTCCAGGACACAGCTGAAGCCAAGAAGATACTAGGCAAGGTCGCCACTTTGGAATTCAGGATGGAGGCTAAACCCAGTGCTTCAAAGTCAACGGTTATCCCTTTTGATTACGAGGGTCGAGCGGTACGAGCGGAGCGTGATTTGATTTTAAGGGGAGAGCGGGTATTCGATGCTCAAGTCGGCTTTGATGCAGATACCGGGTTACCCCAGGTTAATATAACCCTTGATAGTGAAGGCGGCGAGCTCATGCATCGGGCAACCCGTTATAATATTGGTCGCCGTATGGCGGTGGTATTTATTGAGACAAAAACGCGAGACAGATACGAAGTTGTCGATGGGCAAGAGGTGAAGATTTCTGAGCCCTATGTTGAGAAGAAGATTATCTCTCTGGCAACTGTTCAGGCAGCTTTAGGCGTTGGTTTCAGGATTACCGGTCTACAGGCAGGCGAAGCGCGGGAATTGGCTTTGTTGTTGAGATCAGGAGCTTTGGCAGCGGATATGTTCATAGCAGAGGAGCGAACCGTTGGTGCCAGTCTGGGTAAGGAAAATATCGAAATGGGGGCAACCTCAGTTGTGGTTGGCTTTGGTATGGTCGTTCTGTTCATGCTGGTCTTTTATAAAGTTTTTGGAATTGCAGCCAATATTGCATTGATAACAAACCTGGTTTTGTTGGTTGCTGTTATGTCGAGTATTTCGGCGACATTAACATTGCCTGGTATCGCTGGAATTGTACTCACCGTCGGGATGGCGGTGGATGCTAACGT
>JABIZD010000206.1 GCA_018666555.1 Gammaproteobacteria bacterium | reverse complement strand
GTCGCCATCCAGAATATAAGTGTTAAACCCCTGCTGATGTAATTTCAATTCTGCCGCATTAGCAATGGTTGATTTCCCAGACCCACTCAGACCGGTCAACCAGATGACCTTGCCTTTATGCCCATTGAGGTTTTCCCGAGCTGTGCGGTCAACCTGAAGCGCTTGTTTATGCACATTGGTGGCTCGCCGCAGTGAGAACTTGATCATGCCGGCAGCAACTGTGGCATTGCTGTATCGGTCGATCAGCACAAAAGCACCGAGTTGCCGACAACTGGCATAAGGCTCGAACGGCAATGCTTTATCCAGGGTAAGGGTGATCTCCGCTATTTCGTTGAGATGCAGTTCGCGACTGGATAGATGCTCAAAGGTATTGATGTTGTACTTGAACTTAATCTCGGAGATGGTTGCGTTGGCTCGCGCGGTACCCATCTGCAGCCAATAGCTGCGACCGACATAGCCATCTTCCTTGTCCATCCACACCAGTTGGGCTTCAAATTGATCCGAGACTTCGCAGGGTGAACCTGCAGCCACAAGCACATCGCCACGGGATATATCAATTTCGCGGTCCAGGGTGATGGTGACCGCCTGGTCAGTCAGTGCTTTCTGCAACTTCTTCTCGGCCAATACCAAGTCCTGAACGGTAGCTATCTCACCTGAAGGTAATGCTCTGACCTGATCGCCAGGCTCAATCGTACCGGCAACGACAGTGCCAGCATAACCCCTGAAATCCTTGTTCGGGCGATTCACCCACTGAACCGGGAAGCGAAACGGATGTTCCGTTAAACTTTTGCGGACATCTACTGTTTCCAGGAATCCCAGTAGTGTTGGCCCTTGGAACCAGCTCATGTGCTGCGACCGGGCGATCACGTTATCCCCTTTCAAAGCCGACACGGGAATGGCTGAAACGCCATTGAAGCTGAAATTGGCCGCCAGTGCTTGGTAATCATCAACGATAGCGTCGAATACGGTCTTGTCATAGTCAACCAGGTCCATCTTATTAACCGCCAGCACCACCTGCTCGATACCGAGTAATGACGCAATAAAGGAGTGCCGACGGGTCTGGGTCAAAATCCCCTGGCTGGCATCAACTAGTATCACCGCCACATCTGCAGTCGACGCCCCAGTCACCATATTGCGCGTGTATTGCTCGTGTCCAGGCGTATCGGCGACGATGAATTTACGCTGATCTGTATTAAAGAAACGATAGGCAACATCAATGGTAATGCCCTGCTCTCTTTCTGCAGCAAGGCCATCCACCAGCAGGGCAAAATCAATGTCCCCTCCCTGGGTACCCATTTTTTTTGAGTCCGCCTTCAATGATGTGACCTGATCTTCGAACAATAATTGTGCTTCGAAAAGCATTCGACCAATCAGGGTGCTCTTGCCATCATCGACGGAACCGCAGGTAATGAAACGGAGCAAGTCTAGATTGGCCTGGTTATCAATATAGTTGTCAACCTTGGCCTGTATTTGCTGCTGTGTTAAATCAGTCACTAGAAATAACCTTGCTGTTTTTTCTTCTCCATGGAACCCGAAGAGTCAGAGTCTATGGCCCGGCCTTGCCGCTCACTGGTGCGAGACTGCAGTAGCTCCAGCACAATGGAGGAAAGATCGTCCGCAGTGGACTCAACCGCGCCAGTTAACGGGTAACAACCCAGCGTTCGGAACCGAACCCGCCTTAATTCAATCTGTTCGCCAGGCAGCAGTTGCATACGATCATCGTCGACAAGAATCAGCATACCGTCGCGATTGACAACGGGTCTCTCGGCCGCGTAGTACAAAGGTACTATGGTAATATTTTCTCGATAAATGTACTGCCAGATATCTAATTCGGTCCAATTCGATAAAGGGAAAATACGGACACTTTCGCCTTTGTTTTTTGCACCGTTATAGAGATTCCAGAGCTCGGGCCGCTGATTCTTGGGATCCCAGCGATGTGTGTCGGTGCGGAAGGAAAACACCCGTTCCTTGGCCCTGCTCTTTTCTTCGTCTCGCCGAGCACCGCCAAAAGCCGCATCAAACTGATACTGATCCAATGCCATTTTTAAACCTTGAGTCTTCATAATATCCGTATGCAGGGCGCTGCCATGATCAAACGGATTGATATTTCTCTTCACCCCTTCGGGGTTAACAAACCTGATCAGTTGCATATCGGACGATGCTGCTACGTCCTCTCGGAAACGATACATTTCCTGGAACTTCCAGCGAGTGTCAACGTGCATTAAAGGAAATGGCGGCGGACTCGGATAAAAGGCTTTTTTCGCCAGGTGTAACATCACCGACGAGTCCTTGCCGATAGAATATAACATCACCGGATTCTCAGCATGAGCCATGACTTCGCGGATAATATGCATGCTTTCGGCTTCCAGTCGATCCAGATGGGTAAGCACTTGGCAGTCTTCTTGATTCTGTTGATTTTGTTGATTCAACGACACTGGATACCCCCTTTGTATCGGAATTGGTTTGGCATCTGGATAACAGCTGTTGCCGAGACGCATTTTTATGCCCTTTGAGACAAACACCTCGGACTGATTTGCCTGTACAAGTAACTGGAAATGCTCGCAGACATCCGCTGAAGGTATGAATATGACGTCCCGTCCCTCCGCGATCACCTTCAGTCCATCTAAAATCTGCTCAGGATGCACCGGTGCCTGCAGAAACATCCAGCGGCGACCTCGCCGGGCATCATTAGCCACCAGGATTTGCTGCTCGCCAACGGTAACGCCTAACTGGACCATCAGGAACAACCCACGTTTTCGCTTAGCATCTCGTTGATACTGGTTAACGACGAGCTGTTTTGCCTTTTGATTGTGATTGTCCTTTAAATCAGCCACCGCTAAAGCCGCTGGCAACAAGCCACTTTCCGCTATCAGCCTTTCTGTGTGCCTTAAAGAAATTACTGGGTTTTCTTTTAGCTCCTCCTGATGGGCTCTAGCGGTGGTCCAGGGGCTTAATAGTTCACCCACGACGAGGTTGGTTTCTAGGTAGGTGTGTTTTTGCTCAGTCATTTTCTCTATCTTGATTATTATCTGTATTATTTTCTGTATTTTTTTCTTGATTTTGACTTTGTCACAAACCCTGTCGCAATCTATGTCGCAATCTATGTCGCAATCTATGTCGAAACCTAAGCCGTAACCTATGCCGCAATCTAAGCTGTCGTTTATGCGGCAGCGCCTGTCGCAATTTGCATTAAATATAAAATTAGGTGCATAAAAATACGTTCTCATGAATTTATTTTAATTATAACCCATATATTTAATATTGCGACAAGTATAATTGATATGAGGACAAATATATTACAGGTGAAAAAACCACGCTGTATTCAGACGAGTGTCGATGCCTTAAACTCTAACCCCAGTTAAATAAACCGATGCATCGATGACCAAAACGACCGATCAATTTGAGGCTCTGTTCACCTGGGATACGGCACTGATTGACGTTCGTGCCCCTGTAGAATTCGCTAACGGTAGCTTTCCCAGCGCGGTTAACCTGCCTATATTAAACGATCAGGAGCGCCATGAGATCGGTGTGATCTACAAAGAAAAAGGGCCTCAATCAGCACGTGATAGCGGCTTTAGAATGGTCAGCGGATCCATCAAAAAAAGCCGGGTCGATGCCTGGTGCAAACTGATCAAACAGCATGAGCAGCCCGCTTTGTACTGCTTTCGCGGCGGCCTGCGCTCAGAAATCGCCTGCAACTGGCTCAAAGACGTTGGCTACGAGATTCCGAGGATCATAGGAGGTTACAAAGCCTTACGTCAGTTCTTGTTAAACAAGCTTGAATTGCCGAATCTTGATTTAATGGTTATTGCCGGTAGAACGGGGACTGGGAAAACAGAACTGTTGCACAAGTTAAAAGGGGGTATTGACCTTGAAGGGGCCGCTGGTCATCGCGGCTCGGCTTTTGGTCGTCACATAATAGAGCAACCAGCCCAGATTGATTTTGAAAACCATATTGCTGTTGCCCTGGTCAAGGCCAAACATCAGGGCCTCAATACCATTTATATGGAAGATGAGGGCCGTCTTATTGGCCGCATACATCTTCCTGGCCCCATCCAGACCCAACTGCAGAGCGCCCCGCTGGTGCTACTTGAAGCCTCACTGGAAGAAAGAGTCGAGCGTATTTTTAATGAATACATCATAGAACAATGGCTGGAGTACCAGAACTGGTTTAATGGCACAGCTTTAGCGGAGTTTTCAAGGTATCTATTGACTGCGATGGACGCGATCAAGAAAAGGCTCGGTCCTGGCTTACACAAGCAGCTGCGCCAGGATATGGAACAGGCCCTGAACAAGCAACAAGAGGGAGAATTTTCCACTCATAAAGTATGGATAGAGGGCTTGCTCAGTCATTATTACGATCCCATGTATAATTACCAGATCAACAAGAAAGCGGATCGTATTATCTTTCGCGGCGACAAACAGGAGATACTACAATGGCTGCAAAGCCAACAGAATAATCCTCGTATAGACTCGACCGGTCCTTAAGCCTGCGCTAGCAGGGTCATCAACCGAGCTGCCAGGTTACAGCTCGATGAGCGGCTACCTAATAGCTTTTTTCCTGTCCGAGCACCTGTTCTGCAATAAAGGATTTCACTAACTCCTGGCTTACCGGGGCGATCACCGGGATCATGATTTCGCGCAGATAACGCTCCACATGGTATTCCTTGGCATACCCCATACCGCCATGGGTGAGCACCGCTCTCTGGCAGGCTGATAACGCGGCTTGGGCGGCAAGATATTTTGCTGCATTTGCCTCCGCACCACAGGCCAGACCCCGATCATAGAGGTCGGCGGCCTTAAATGCCATGAGTTGCGCCGCTTCTAACTCCATCCAGTTTTCAGCTAACGGATGTTGAATACCCTGGTTCTTGCCAATACTTCTATCAAATACGACTCTTTCTCTGGCATATCCGGCGGCTTTCGCCAAAGCAGCATGCCCCAGCCCCACCGCTTCGGAAGCGATTAGCACTCGTTCCGGGTTCAAACCGTGCAACAGGCATTTCCAACCGTCTCCTTCTTCTCCAATACGGTCCACTACTGGCACGACCAGGTCATCTATAAACAGCGCGTTGGAATCGACGGCTTTGCGACCCATTTTCTCAATTAACCGAACTTCGATATTGTCTCGATTAAGATCGGTATAGAAGAGAGTGAGGCCCTGGGTAGGCTTGGCGCACTCCTCTAATGGCTTTGTTCTTGCGATAATCAGGATTTTATTGGCTGTTTGCGCGGTGGTGGTCCATAACTTGCGCCCATTGATAATATAGTGATCACCATCACGGACTGCCCGAGTACTTAATCGAGTCGTATTTAAACCAGCATCGGGCTCAGTAACACCAAAACAGGCCCGACTTTGCCCCTTGATCAAGGGTGGCAGCAGCCGCTGCTTCTGTTCTTCAGAACCAAATACCACTATCGGATTGGGGCCAAACAGATTCAGATGCACCGCCGATGCGCCGCTCATTCCAGCCCCTGATCTTGCTATGGTATGGGCCATTATGGCTGTTTCTGTAATACCCAAACCGGCTCCGCCATAGGCTTCTGGCATAGCAATACCCAGCCATCCACCGTCCGTTATGGCCTTCACGAAAGCCTCAGGAAACTCACCATCTGTATCTCGCTCCAACCAGTAAGCATCATCAAATTTGCTACAAATTTTTTCTATTGCGTCTTGGATGGATTTCTGCTGATCAGTAAACTCAAAATTCATTTATCTGCCCCACTATCTGCCCCACTATCTGTTCGATTATTATTTTAACTATTATTTTAACTATTATTTCAATTATTCAATGTAACTATCCAATGTAACTATCCAATGTAACTATCGCCTGACACAAATGCACCCAAATCCCATTTTGCCTGAAGCACAAGTAGAAACCCAGTCGGCAAACCTTGCAGATTCCTCCACTTTCTATTCAGAGCTGATCCACAATAAATGAGTAACATAAAGTTTCCTTAACAATTGAGGTAGATTTCTCGGTCGACATTTTAGGCATGACAGGCCAGATCGAGCGGAATATCACGGCAGCCTGAATACATAAAACAGGCATACATGCTAATTGACAGACAATTGACAGGCAACAACACGTTAGCGCTAGGGCGCTAATAATTATAGCTAAGCGAGTGCAGGGAAAAATTAACGCCAGAAAGTAAAATAATAAAAAGCCACAAACTCCCTCCCCGCGATATCAGGCGCTGATAATACCAGGCGAATTAAATGACTAGAGCCTGCTATCCGTGTACCGCAATATCGGAGGGCTCCGTAAAAATGATTTTGCAGCGTGGCTAAAAAGCCATGCCTATTAAATCAGGCGTGGCAAGAACAGGGGTGAAAAAACCGTATGAATGCAGCGACACAACCAGTTAAGTATGCACACATGACGACCAAGCGCGGTAGGACGAGGAAAAAGTTAATTACTGCGGCTCGGGATCTAATCTATAACAAAGGCATAGAAAACATCTCTATCCAGGATGTAACTGAAGCAGCAGGGCTCGCTACAGGTTCGTTCTATAATTATTTCGAAAATAAAAGCGCCATCATTCAAGCTATTATTGAAGACTTTGACAATCTTTTTGCCACCTGTCTCAACCAGACTCGCGCAAAGTTGAATGATCCGGCCATGCGGCTTTCCGTCACATTAAAATATTACTTCACCCAGGCACTGGAAAATGAAGCCTGGCGAAGCTTTATCATTAGCGCAGGCCTATCTGACACCCATATCCTGGTGCAGAACTCAAAAGAGTGCCGGGAGGATATCAGCGCAGGAAAGAAAGGTGGCCGGTTCAGATCGGAAAATGTTTCTATTACACAAAGCCTCATCACCGGCATGGCCACCTACGTAACCCTTGAAATTCAAAGAGGCAAACTAGCCAAAAGTGCCATTAATGAAACTGTTCGTCATGTTTTAAGAATGCTTGGCCTACCGGACATTGCTGCTAAAGCCTTTGCTGAAGCACCTTTGCCCGATATTTCCGCCCCTGTCAGGGAGGATCTGCCAGCTGACGAGAACATCCCATTCAGGATTACTGTAGACAGGCGAAGTCTAAGCAGGGATATCCAGTTAACCCGCATCCCTGAGCAAAGAGAGACGAATTAAACAAAGGTATAAAACAACAAACAAAACAACAATAAAATTAGATCAAAGAAAATAAAACAAAAAAATCAAGCAAACAAACAAAAAAAGAACCCTTCCCGGACTCGCCAGGCATCGGCGCGTAGTGGCAGATACACGTTCACATCATCGTGTAACGAAGCATGCTCCTTGAGCCATCTGCGAGACCATTTCGAAAAGGTCTCCGCCATAACAACCATTCCAGCGGGTACTTTTTACCAAACAAACCCATAAGGTGGTCCCAAAGCACGTCGTCAGAAGCAATCTCCGCGGTTGCAGTATAGGCAGGTAAGCTCTTGTAGGCCTGGTCCGATTTGTCCCACTCACCGACATCACCCAGCCATAATCTGGCTTCAACCAGCCCCTGTGATACGGCTTGAACACGCCAACTCACGCTATCAGAACAGACATAAAGCGCGTCTTCGAACCGAACATACCAGACCTCTGCCTGACAGTGGCTTAAGGTCTTGTTACTGTTAAAGGGTGAGATATAAGCAAATGGGCTCTTCTCCAGAGTCTCTGCGTCGGGTTCATCTACTGTCGCTAGCAGCGTCTGCACAAAAGGTAGCGAGCCACACAATGCGAGTATCTGTCGTCGGGAAAGCCTCATTGCTAAAGCCCTAGAACCATCTTGGCCATGATATTCCTCTGAATCTCATTTGAGCCTGCATAAATGGAAACCTTACGGGTATTAAAATAGTCTGGTGCGGTCGCAGCTGCATAGTCTGGACCAATTGGTTCGACATTCAAACCTCGAACAGGCGCCGGGTTATCAAATGCAAGCCCATAACTACCGGCGACTTCCAGCGCAAGTTCGGTGAGGGTCTGCTGTAATTCTGTCCCCCTGCACTTCAAAAGAGATGATTCCGGGCCGACATTTTTGCCTGCAGACAACGAACTAAGGATTCGCAACTCTGTGAACTCCATCGCTGAGATAGCAATTTCTGTTTCAGACAGTTTCTGCTGGAAATCAGGATTGCTTGCAAGCGCCTCCTCACCGTCACGTTCCAACTGAGATATTTGCCTGACCCGCTGGAGCGCGGCCTTAAGACCGTGGGAATAGGCATTGCCTCGTTCAAATTCAAGCAGGTATTTAGCGTAGGTCCAGCCTTTACCCTCTTCTCCTATTAAATTCTCCACAGGGACTTTAACATCAGTAAAGTGAATCATATTGATTTCCTGATGGCCTTCAGGCGGACAATCAATGGTTATAATTGGCTGCACTTCTATACCCGGTGAATGCATGTCAATCAGCAAAAAGGAAATACCGACCTGCCTGATGGATTCGTCACTGGTGCGAACCAGGCAAAAAATCATATCCGCATGTTGGCCAAGGGTATTCCAGGTCTTCGAGCCATTAACCGTGTAATAATCCCCCTCGCGGACAGCCTTTGTCCTCAGTGAGGCCAGGTCAGACCCTGCGCCCGGCTCAGAATAACCCTGACACCACCAGGTTCGACTGGCAAGAATATCAGGCAAATACTTCTCTTTTTGGTCGGTCGAGCCATATTTCATAATGACTGGCGCGACCATGCCGAGGCCGAATGGAATAATCAAAGGGGTATTGGCTCGTGCCATCTCAAGATCAAAAAGATAGCGCTGGGATGGCGTAAATCCTGGTCCGCCATGTTCAACAGGCCACCCGGGAGCTGACCAACCCCTGCTGAATAAAGCCTGCTGCCAGGCTACATGGTCCTCTTTAGTAAGCGAACTGCCTGGACTT
The DNA here is from genome assembly GCA_018666555.1 of Gammaproteobacteria bacterium. Taxonomy (GTDB): domain Bacteria; phylum Pseudomonadota; class Gammaproteobacteria; order Pseudomonadales; family Azotimanducaceae; genus UBA9926. The sequence continues at coordinate 1,133 of JABIZD010000206.1, read as the reverse complement.
CGGCGCATACGCTGACGCATCTCCTGCGGGTAATTCTCTTCGATCCAGGTCCTGACTTCCTGCTGGAAGGCAAAGTCTTCGGGCGTGAATGATAAGTCCATAATGTTAACCTCGCTCAATTCAGTTCATTATAGTGTGTCTTAGCCTGCCTGCTCAACCAGACGCCGACCCACTACCTTCAAAGCCAGAGTTTCCTCTGTACCCTCAAAAATAGATAGCACTCGAGCATCCAACCAATATCGGCTCACATCAACTTCTTCGGCGTAGCCCATCCCACCGTGTAATTGCATGGCTTCCCGGGTCACCCACTCGGCCGATTTACAAGTCATCAACTTTACCAGGCTTGCTTCCATCTGACCCTTGCCTTGATCCATTAACCTGCCCACGGCATAGGTAAACTGTTGCCCCGCTGCTACTGCCATCGCCATTCTGGCGAGTTTAATCCTGGACAAAGGGTAGTTCGCAATGGGCTCAGCGAATACTTTCCTATCACAGGCATACCTTAATGCCTTGTCAAAAGCACCCCGCATCAGACCACATGCCCTGGCTGCCGTCTGTATACGTCCTCCGGTAAAGCCCCGCATAGTAAAATAAAATCCTTTACCTAGGCCCTGGCCTTCACCGATTACGTGGCTGTGGGGAACCAGGTAATCTCTGAAAAACAACTGGTAGCTGTGCATACCACGATAGCCTATCGTGCTAATCGACTGCCCCGATAACTGGCCGCCCTGCGCTTGTACAAATGAAAACTCATGTTCATCTGTCGGTGGTTTTTCCACTAGAAACAAGCTTAACCCGCGATGACCCAGAGCGGGATCCGGATCTGTTCGAGCCAGGGTCAATAGCACATTAGCCTTACCTGCGAAGGTGCTCCAGGTTTTCTCACCATTTAGCAACCAGCCGGTTTCGGTCATGGTGGCTTTGAGCTTAACCGCAGCCACATCAGATCCGAAATCAGGCTCAGTAATAGCAACAGCACAAAGAGTTTCTCCTGATGCTATGCGTGGCAGCCAACTATTTTTCTGTTCCGGGGTCCCTCCCTCTATGAGGGCCCTGGACAGAATTTCAGGCCGGGTTATCAATGAGCCTGCGCCACCCAGGGAAACGCGGCTAAGCTCTTCTGTCACCACTAT
>JABIZD010000080.1 GCA_018666555.1 Gammaproteobacteria bacterium | reverse complement strand
TTGTTGTAGGGGTCCTGCTCCTGCAGTGACACTCCAGATGTTTGGCAGTGCGTCCTCAGCATCAGAGAGGCCGGATTTTGCGGATTAAACTGGCTCATGAGTTCATGCCATAGGATACGTGCTGCCCGCAGTTTGGCGATCTCCATAAAAAAGTTCATACCGATGCAGAAAAAGAATGACAGCCGCGGCGCAAATTTGTCGATTTGCTGTCCGGTAGCTAATGCGGCGCGAACATACTCAATGCCGTCAGCCAAGGTAAAGGCGACTTCTTGAACGGCATTCGCACCGGCTTCCTGCATGTGATAGCCGGAGATAGAGATTGAGTTAAATCTCGGCATGTGTTCGGCTGTGTAGCCAATAATATCGGCGACAATACGCATGCTGCTATCCGGAGGATAGATGAATGTATTGCGGACCATGAACTCTTTAAGTATATCGTTCTGGATAGTACCAGAAAGGTCTTTTTGAGCTACATTCTGTTCTTCTGCGGCCACCACGTAGCCTGCCAGAACAGGTAAGACGGCGCCATTCATGGTCATCGAGACGGACATTTCGTCTAGCGGAATACCATCGAAGAGAATTTTCATATCCTCAACTGAATCAATGGCAACCCCCGCCATGCCAACATCGCCCGTGACGCGAGGGTGATCTGAATCGAAACCTCGATGGGTTGCCAGGTCGAATGCAACGGATAAGCCTTTTTGTCCTGCTGCCAGGTTCTGCCGATAAAAGGCATTAGATTCTTCGGCTGTGGAGAAGCCGGCGTACTGGCGGATGGTCCAGGGCCGGTTGGTGTACATGGTAGAACGTGGACCGCGCACAAATGGCGCATCACCTGGAAACGATGACCTATGTGAAATGTCCTCCAGGTCAGCTTCAGTATAGAGTGGTTTAATCTCTATGCCTTCCGGACTGGTCCAGGTCAGGTCCTCTAATGGCTTACCGCGTAACTCTTTCTCCGCCCGCTGCTGCCATTGTGTGTATGCATCTTCCGCCATGATTCGATCTCTGCCAAAACTATTTTCTATTGTAACTTTTGCTGGGTCTCCTGACCATGTTGTTGCCAATCCAGGTCTACTCGCCTAATGCGGTGTGTGGCAGGATTGGGTTACTTTTTGAAGGTCAGGTCCGGGCCGACACGGGTTGTTGATTGTCTTTAAAGGTGAATTAGCACCTTGCCCCTGAGATGATGTATTCTATCGTTTCTTTATTATGTTGTGTTTTGGAGTAAGTTGGCGTGTCAATCCACTCGCTGGATCCAGTATTTCATCCTCGTAGCGTGGCCGTAGTGGGTGTTTCCTCAAACCCAAACTCTACTGGAATGGGCAGTTTCTATGCTTCCCTGCTCGAGTCCGGGTTTGCTGAGCGCGGCGGGCTGTACCCGGTAAACCCAAAGGTTGATGAAATAAACGGCGTGCCCTGTTTCCCGACTTTGATGGATACGCCGGATCCAGTCGATCACGTCATATCCCAGGTTCCAGCGAGGTTTGTTCCCGAATTGGTTGATCAGTGTATCGCCAAGAAGGTGCGATCGATTCATTTCTTCACCGCTGGTTTTTCTGAAACCGGTGATCAGGATATGGCCGTCGTTGAACAGCAGATGATTGAAAAGCTGCGCCTAGCTGGAATCAGGGCGATAGGCCCCAATTGTATGGGACTGTATGTTCCAAGTAGTAAATTGGCATTCATGGGTGGGTTTCCCATGGAATCCGGTAATGTTTTCCTGTTGTCACAGTCGGGTGCAAATGCCGGTGAGGTAGTTCGTGATCTGACCAACCGCGGTGTTCGTTTTTCAAAAGTCGTATCGTATGGCAACGGCGCTGATCTGCGCGCGCACGATTTCCTCGATTACGCAGCTCAGGATGAAGAATCTAAAGTAGTCGCAGCTTATATTGAGGGCGTGCAGGATGGCAGGAAGTTTTTTGAAGCCTTGCAGCGGTGCGCTCGGGTCAAGCCGGTGATTGTGTTAAAGGGTGGGCGTACCCAGTCTGGATCTCAGGCGGCGCATTCCCATACCGGTTCTCTAGCAGGGTCTATAGAAGTATTTGATGCCGTCTGTCGTCAGACAGGAGCGCTGCGGGCTGAGACTATGGATGAACTCCAGGATCTGATTGTTGCGGTTTCAACCAACGTCAGACAAGTCAATGGCCGCGGTGTTGCCCTGTTTGCTGGCGGTGGGGGTGGTTTTGCGGTGCTGTCGGCTGATGCGATTGATCGTGAAGGCTTGACGGTGCCGAGGATGCCACAAAGCGCGGTTGACCAGATGCGCGAATACGTTCCGGTGGCAGGAAGCAGTGTGAATAATCCCATAGATGCGTTTCCGCCATCAGAATATCTGGATGAAATGTTGCGATTGATCGCAACAGCAGAAGGGATGGATATGGTGTTTATGTCACCGATGATTGATCGGTCTCGCTGGCAGCAGCCCAACAGCCCGGACAAAGATGATTCTAAGGATGGAGAAAACACCAGGGAAACCGTGGTCAACGAAATCGCCCGTCAGATGAAGCGCCTGCAAGACGATACCGGCACGCCGGTGATTGGTGTGATACGAGGTGGAGGCATGGCACGTATGATGGGTATTGATAGCGATGATTTCCTGGTATCGACTTATCGTCAAGGGATTGGCAGTTTTTCAAGTGTTTCAAGAGCAGCCCGGACCGTGACGCAGTTACTGCAATGGCGTGAAAATCGGCAGGGTTTGCCAGACTTATCCTAATCTGGCTTCGACAGGATTAAATTATGAATTTTGAATCGGTGGTTGAACTTGCTCATGCTGAGGGTCGTGATCTCCTCAATGAAGTTGAGGCGAAGCAACTGCTGGCTCAGGCCGGGGTTCCAGTGGTGGAAACGGTATTGGCAAGCTCTGTGGAAGAGGCGAAGTTAGCCGCAGAGAAAATCGGTTACCCAGTCGTTGTTAAGGTCGTATCAGCCGATATATCCCATAAAAGTGATGTCGGAGGGGTCAAGATTGGCCTGGCAGATGCTGAAGAAGTGAGTCAGGCCTATCAGGCCATAATGGAGAATTCTAGAGAAGCTGTGCCAGATGCAGTTATTACCGGTGTTGCCGTGCAGGGCATGGCATCAGAAGGTATCGAGGTCATTGTTGGCATGGTCAGAGACCCCCAGTTTGGGCCAGTGATGATGTTTGGACTGGGTGGAATTTTCGTTGAACTGCTAAAAGATGTTTCGTTTCGAGTCCTGCCGTTGGCCGAAAGGGACGCACGGCAAATGATTGATGATATCAAAGGCCAGGCCATACTTGATGGGGTGCGTGGTCAGGCAGCAGCGGATAAAACAGCCCTGTGCCAGTTAATACTGAAGGTCGGTCAATTTATTGAACAGCACCCTGAAATTCAGGAACTGGATATGAATCCCGTATTCGCCTATGCCGAGGGTGCGGTAGCCGTTGATGCGCGTATCGTCTTGCATCGAGAATAAAACTGCTTAGGTCGATCAGTCGTTCTTGCAGCACCTTCCCAGGTCAGTAGTAAGTTAGAGTCAGCTAATGAAAAGGCCTGTTAAAAAGGCAAGGCTGGCACTTCCCCGTCTTCGGTCCTCGGGATAGCTGAGCAGATGACCTAGACGCCGCGTGTCCTTGTCTAGTTGAGTTTGGTCAGACCACTGCGGCTTCCGCTGGGTTTTGTAGTCCTGATAAACACCTTCATGATGCGCATAGTCTGTTTTAGTCATAGTTGGGCCATCCGTGATGACAGAGTACTCTAGTATAAAAAGGGTTTCAGCGACGGCAACCGTGATGTCAGCCTGTCCAGGACGGTAGCGTGGCAGTTGTAACAGGATGTCTATAGTAACTTCTGGTTTTGATGCCCGGCAAACCGTTAATAGCCAACGCCCTGGGCATCCGTGTACAAGCTGTACAGGGATTGACCGGCGGTGATAAACAGGCGGTTTCGTTTTGCCCCGCCAAAGCAAAGGTTGGATACTGGCTCGGGTGTGTGGATCATGCCTATTTTCTTTGCCGCTGGGGACAGAATGATGACGCCATCACCGCCTTCTCCAGCCCAACCTGCTGATGTCCAGATATTCCCGTCTATATCGACGCGAAAGCCATCCGGCATGGCATCTCCCAAATCAAAGAATACCTGGCGGTTGGAAAGCGTTCGGCCTGAGTTCACATCAAATACTTCTATGACTCTGGGATGGCCAGCTTTATGAGTGACGCCGGTATCACTAATGTAGAGTTTGCTGTAATCAGGTGAAAAACACAGCCCGTTTGGTTTTTCCAGATCCGAGGTGACAACCTCTAGCTCTTGGCTTATAGGGTCAATTCGGTAGACATTGGTTGGTAGTTCAAACGCAGCTTTATTACCCTCATAGTTCCAGATGATGCCGTAACCTGGATCAGTGAACCAGATTCCACCATCCGGGTGGACAACGATATCATTGGGTGCATTCAGGCGGCAGCCTTGAAAGGAATCTGCCAGTACCGTGATGGAGCCATCATATTCGGTGCGGGTAACCGATCGAGAGCCATGTTCGCAGGTCAGCAAGCGCCCCTGGGTATCTCTGGTATTGCCGTTGCTGTTGTTGGATGGGTTTCGGTAAACACTGACTTCCTGGGTTTCTTCGCTCCATTTCAGCATTCGATTGTTCGGAATATCGCTGAACAGTAGAAAACGACCGTCTCCGAACCATACCGGACCTTCTGTCCACCGCGCGCCGGTCCAGAGTCTTTCCAGGGCAGCGCTGCCTAGCATATATTGATTGAAGCTTGAGTCCAGAGCTTCGACCGCAGGATCAGGATAGCGAACAACCTGATGTTTAAAATTTTGGTTTAGCTTTTGATCCATGTTCATTCATCCGCTGCAGGCGTTACCATAAACACAACACTCGCATTTCTATACTTTCCCGTGCCGACGCGCTGGGTTCAGCATGGGGATCATTGAAGGCGCTGTGGAGTGTCCAGAAGGGTTTTTGCTGTGCCATATAATCGCTGTCAAAGGCCCGGAAAGCGATCACCTCATCAATTTCAAGGCCCGGGAAAGTATACCAATGGTTCTGATTCTTCTGCTCAGGAACTTCGGCATAAAAGGTTTCAAGGGCGATGGTTTCGCCGGCATATTCCTCGAGTAGAAAAGTGCCTAATTGCTCTCTGGGAACAGTGCTGGCATCACAAACGGCTAAGGGCGTATCTGGCCGGGGGTGTCCCAGGTTTCTCCACAGTTGCAGCATCATGACGCGACTGGCTTTATGGACGTGCTGTTGGGTAAGGCCTGCTTTTTCTAGCAGAGGAGCAATAAATTGACGATAAGGCCGGTCCTGTGCTTCGATCATGCTTCGATAGTCTTCGGTAAAATCCGCATGGACTGAATGAATAGGTCCATAGTCTGGTTCAGTCAGCGCGGTTTGTGGGCTTCTTACAATAGGCGGGTAAGCGACTGCATATCGGCAGCCGGTAAATGTCCTGGCGACTTCAGCCATCTCATTACAGTGCACAGAATTAAGCTGCTCAACATCGTTCCAGTTGGTCACCTGGGATTCATGAGCTAGCAGGACAAATCCGCATTCGTCGAAGTCCAGTTCCTGCTGACTGGCCCTGGCGTCGTAAATAGTGGTTTCAATGGGCTCGTAGTCATCGCCTCTGACGTAGTTGAGATGGGTATTGCAGTAAGCAACTCTCATAGGACCTCGCATGTTAATTTGATGCACCTGCCCTTAAGATAACACTTTACTTAAGCTAAGGTCAGGGAGAGATAGTGATGAGTAGCCTGGCTGTTATTCCGGAGGGGTCATGACAGATTCAAGACACCTGGTTTGCCTGAGCTTTGACTTTGACGCAGTTTCATTCTGGATGGCCCAGGGTTTGACTAGTCCCACTGCTATGTCGCGAGGTGAGTTCGGTGTTATCGGCGTTCAGCGCATCCTTAAGATTTTGGATAGGTATGGCATTAAAGCGAGTTTTTTTGTGCCTGGCGTGACCTTGAACACCTATCCGGATTGTTGCCGGGCGATTGCAGATGCGGGTCATGAAATGGGCCATCACGGCTATACCCACGTGTCACCTGTCAACATGAGCGCCGAACAGGAATTGAATGCATTGCGTAGGGGCAAAGCTGTGATGCAGGCAGTCACCGGACAGGTCCCGCTTGGCTACCGCTCTCCGGCCTGGGATCTCAGCGAAAATAGTGTCGAACTACTGTTGCAGGAAGGCTTTATCTACGATAGCAGTATGATGGGTCACGATTATCTTCCCTATTTTGCCAGGGTATCAGACCAAATTTTCGAGGATAGAGTTGTTTTTGGTCCTGAAACGGAGTTGATCGAATTACCGGTTAGTTGGAGCCTTGATGACTTCCCGCACTTTGAATATTTCCGGGGTGGAGGCCTGCAAAACGCCGGTGGAGTGTTGCAGAACTGGCTTGATGACTTCAGCTTCATGTGCTCGGACGCCGATTGGGGCGTGCTCACTTATACCTTTCACCCGTTCGTTATTGGCAGGGGGCATCGGTTGGTTATGTTTGATGCTTTGATTCGTGGATTGGCCGAAATGGACGCTGAATTCGTTACTGCAGAAGCAGCGGTCCGTGAATTTCAAGGTAGGTCATCCAGCCCTGCCTAGAGTAGGGTGGATTGTATTGATATAAAGTATTTGCGTGGAGAGAAGCGATGAAAAAATTGCCTATATCACGTCGTGATTTTATGAATGGCCTTGCTCTTAGCTTAGCTGGTGGTACAACTTTGGCCCCTATAGAGCTTATGGCGAAGGGTAATCAGGGTGTCGGACCCTACCCGCCGGCACTGACCGGTTTGCGAGGTAACCATGCTGGTTCATTTGAGGTTGCTCATGCGCTTTCCTGGGCTGGTGCAAGCTGGCCAAGGCCATCCCGGCAGACGGATGATGTTTATGACCTGGTCATTGTTGGCGGTGGTCTCTCCGGGCTTGCCGCGGCCTCTATGTACCAGCAGCAGGCTGGTAGCCCTGCACGCGTATTGATCCTGGATAATCATGATGATTTCGGTGGGCATGCCAAGCGCAACGAATTCACTGTCAACGGTAAATTGTTGATCGGCTATGGCGGTAGTCAATCCCTTGAAGCGCCGGGTGATTATTCTGAGCCAGCATCGCAGATGCTCAAAGCTGTGGGGGTGGATACTGAGGCTTTCTACGATTACTTTGATCGAAGCTACTTTCGTGATCGGAAACTGCAAAGGGGTATTTACTTCAGTAAAGCAGGTTATGGTGCAGACAGCATTCATAAGAATATCCTCAGGGGGTCAGATGATGTGGATCTGGCAGAAACCATACAAGGGTATCCAATTTCGAAGGCAGCGAAGCGTAGCTTGTTGGATTTACTGACCAGTGAAACAGATTATCTGGCGGGTTCCTCTATTAAACAAAAGCAAGCTTTCTTGAAGTCAGTCAGCTATTCAGATTTTCTTCGTCACCCTGTGGGCGCGGATGAAGAAGTTGTCGTGCTGTTACGTGATGTCATAAAAGGTAACTGGGGGCTTGGTTTTGATGCTCTTTCTGCGATGGAAGGGTACCGGCTTGTTATGCCTGGTACCTGGTATTTAGGTCTGGAAGGGCAATATGAAGGAACCTTTGAACAAGAAGAGCCTTATATATTTCATTTCCCTGATGGTAACGCTGGGGTCGCTCGTTCGATTGTTCGCAAGCTTATTCCCGATGCTGTGCCCGGTACTTCAATGGAAGACCAGGTACTGGCGCGAGTAAATTATGCGGCACTTGATCAGCCCCCTAATACCACGAGAATTCGCCTTAACAGTACAGCCGTGGACGTTCGTCACGCTAAGGGTGAGCAGTCCGTTGATGTCACTTATGTGAAAGCCGGGAGATCTTATCGCGTCAAAGCCAGGCATACGATTCTGGCTTGTTATAATAAAATGGTGCCAGAGATCTGCCCAGAAGTACCGCCGGCACAAATCGAAGCCATCGACAAGGCCAGTAAAGTACCCATGGTTTATATCAGCATTGCGCTGCGAAACTGGAAAGCTTTTGAGCGACTGGGCTATCATCGTTTTTACGTCCCGCGCCCCAACCTCGTGCACTCTTTTGGGATGGATTTTCCGGTCAGTATGGGTGGCTATGACTATACCCAGAAGGCGAGTGAACCTACTATCGTCCATGCTAATTATGTGCCGACTGTACCTGATAAGGGGCTGTCTCAGCGCGAACAGAATGAGCAGGGCAGGCGTATCCTGTACGAGCTGACCTTCGATGATTTTGAGCGTGATATTGTTGCCGTAATGAGTGCCGCTCTTGCCGATGGCGGTTTTGATGCGCAACGGGATATAGCGGGTATTACAGTCAATCGTTGGCCGCATGGCTATGCCTACGAATATAACGAGCTGTATGACCCGCATCATTGGACTTCAGAAAATGGGCCGCATCAGTTGGCTGCTGCCCGTATTGGTAGAATTTCCATAGCTAATTCAGACGCATCAGCCATGGCTTATGTCAATGGTGCTTTTGATGCCGCCTATCGGGCAGTAAACGAGCAGCTTGGCTTGTCCTGAGGTATGTGAGCAAGCAGGATTGAAGACAGGCTAGCGAGCACGCAGGCAAGTACTGATTAGCTTCAGGTTGGCATACCTAATTCTGTTAAGAGTGCCTGGTCAGCTGCGTAGGAAGTGAGTTTTTCGCCATTATCCCTAGTGTAGTATGGGCGTTCTCCACTGATTGTTACGCGGTCCATCTCCCTGCGTTCCGGCCAGTAGTCGCTGGATGCATAGTGCTGAGCTGCTCTGTTATCCCAGAAGGCAACAGAGCCAGGTGCCCATTTAAATCTGCACTGGTATTCGGGTACTGCTGCCTGAGCCCATAAAAGTTCCAGTAATTTATCAGATTCTTGTTTCTCCATATCTGCAATCTGGCGGGTAAATGCGCGATTGACATAAATTGCTGGCTCACCTGTATCTGGGTGGCTTCGCACAACAGGATGAACCGGTATGGGGATATGAGCATATTTTTGATCGAATGCGTCCAACTCTTCAGCGCTGGACCCTTCCTGCTCAAGACGCTGCCGAGCCTTTTCTTTTGAACCGTTAGCAGAACCTGAATTGATTGCCATCAGACCATTAATCTTTGTTTTCAGCTCATCAGACAAGCCTTGATAGGCAGCTACCATATCTGCGAAAAGGGTATCGCCACCCAATGCAGGAACTGTTTTAGCCAGAAGAATACTACCCAGGCTTGGATCCATGCGCCACATGACATCGCTGTGCCACATATTTGCGCCACCGACGTATCGCTGGTTGGAGTAAATAGGGATGATTTCATCGTAGTCGGGGTGCTGAGGGTTAAAGGGATGGATTTCCAGCTCGCCAAAGCGCCTACCGAAAGCGATATGTTCGGTTTCCGAACAATGCTGGTCTCTGAAAAAAATGACTTTACGTTCCAGCAGGAGGCTATAAACGTAGCGAATTTCCTGGTCAGTCGCGTTGCTCATGTTAATACCGTGAATAACGGTGCCAATGGTGGCACCGAGATGCTCCAGGGTCAGATGAGGAAGCTCCTTTACAGCTCTGACCTGCAGCTGTTGTTCGAGTAGTCGGGTCTCTGTACTAGACAGAGAGCTCAAGGTCGATGCTGTTCTGCTGATGGCGGCAGCTCTAGGGTTTCGGTCTATCGGGCTACGGTGGGCAATACCGCGGACACGTGATGTCTTATTCATTACCGCTTCTCTTGTTGCAGGTAGACACAAGTGTAGTCAAGTGTATACACTTAATCAATGGAGCAAATGACAACAGCACACGTTGATCGGCCAGTGGGGAAGGCAGCGGTTATGCGTGCGCTGCAGAGCGCAGCACTAACACTGCTGGCTGAGCGGGGCATGCAATTTTCTATCCGCCAAGTAGCAGAACTCGCTGGTGTAAATCATGGACTGGTACACCGTCATTTCGGTTCCAAGGAGGCATTGCTGACCGCGGCCATTGCTGACCGCAATAGGACCTTACGGCGACAGATCAAGGACAATTCATCAACGCTGGACCTGAGTGGCAAAGGAGGCCCAGTCACGGCAACGATCCTTGCCAGGCTGATATTGGATAACGCGACATCACTGATTGATGATCATACTGCCAGTGCTGCCATTGTCGAGCGTGCTGCGATACAGGTTGCTGACACTGATCCATTGACGCCTGAACACCGTGCTGCGCTTGCCAATGCGATTGTTTTGGGTTGGACCGTATTTGGTAACTACACTCTGCAAGCCGCTGGTGCCTCAACCAATAATGAGGTAGAGGCTGCGCTTCGTACTATTGTGAATAATCTTCTTGATGGTGAACCTATCAGTGGCTCCGCTGAACGGTTCGGTATTCTGGAAAGCTAGCTGCTCCACTGTCACCAGCGGGTATTTCAGACCTAGTCCATCTGCTGGCCGAAATGTGTTTTAATCTTGTTTACCTGATGCAGAGAAAATCAAATGAAACCGATTAATTATGTTGAAGAACTGAACAGGCATTACGGCTCCATGGGGTTCCCGCCCTACCAATGGACCATCAATGATACTGCGCCATTGGTCAAGCCCGCCAAGCCGGTGTCAGACAGCCGAGTCACCATGTTGACTTCCGGGGGAATCTCTTTGTGTACCTTGCCTGGCTTTAATCCCGATGCAAGAAACGATCATCGTCTGGATGCGGTAGACCAGGAGGTTGATAGTGGTGATTTCCAGATTAATGACAGTTATTACAATCATGATGATGCGGACCAGGACCTCAATTGTGTGTTTCCCATCGATCGGTTAAGGGAATTGGCTGAAGCCGGTATTGTAGGATCCTTGGCACCTAGGTTCTGGAGTGGTTTTATGGGCCGTATTTATAATCGCACCAAATTGATAGAGGAATCGATACCGGCTTTCATCAAGAGTTTACGCGAAGACGAAGTTGATCTGCTGGTTGCGGCACCGGCCTGACCTTTAGATCACCAGACCGTGGGTCTGGTTTGTCGAGTGGTAGAACAAGCAGGTATTCCAACTGTTTGTGTCTCAACTGGTAGGGACCTGACGGCCCAGGTGATGCCACCCAGGAGCCTGTTCGTTAATTTTCCTATGGGAAATAATTTTGGTGGACCGTTTAATGCCGGCCAGCAAACAGCGATACTGAGGCGTGCGTTTAGCCTTTTTGAAGAGGTTGATGAAGGCGGTTTTCTAGAGGACTGGTCAGATTCCTGGCCGACTCAAGTCGAGTACTTCAGGGGCAGGACAGGCGCTTCTGGATGAAAAATCCAAGCACATCAAAGCTGGATACGGTTCGCCTGCAGAATATGAGTCGAGCCTTTATCGGCTCTGCCAGTTTATTTTCTGCCATGGACCTTGAATTGTTTACTTGTATTTCCGAGGGGGACAATACCGCTGGGAAATTCGCTGATCGAGCAGGTATCACGGAGGTCAATGCAGACCGGCTGATGACCATGTGCGCAGCATCGGGTTTAATTCGCTGGAATACGGACCACTTTGATAACGAAGAAGACGTCCAGCGGTTTCTGGTGAAGGGTGAGAAAAGTTATGCGGGTGCCTGGTTATCGTTTACCCGGCCTGCCTGGGCAAGCTGGGGCAAACTCACTGAAAAGCTATCTAATTCTGAACCGGCAACAGTTATGGGCGATTACAAAACCATGACAGTTGAGGCTGCCCGTAGATATCATGAAGCCACTGCCAGTGTGGGCTTTGGCTCAGGACGTCGTTTTGCAAAGCAGGTTGATCTGTCACCCTTTACCAAGATCATGGACCTTGGTGGCGGTTCAGGCGCCTATTCCATTGTCGCGGCCCAACTCCATCCTGGCCTTAAAGCCGTTGTGTTCGACCTGCCCCCCGTTGTCGAAATCACCAGGGAATTCATTGCTCATCATCAGGTGCAAGATCAGGTTAGTACTCAGGGAGGAGATTTTACCCGGGATGAGTTTCCTATCGATTGTGATCTGGCCATCATGGCCAGCAATCTGCCTCAGTACAATTCGAAGATTATCAGTCAGGTTATTGGCAAGGCTTTTAATGCCTTGCTGCCAGGCGGCCAGATGCATCTTATTGGCGAGATGCTTGATGATGATCGCACCGGTCCTCTTGATGCAGCCATCTGGGGACTCTACGAGACTATGTCTAATAGTACTGGCATGACTCACACACGGTCCGACTGCGTTAGATATTTTCAGGAGGCGGGTTTTACTGGTATCGAGGTGCATGAGTTTGTGCCGGGCATACTTGTGCGGGTATGCGGTAAAAAACAATAGGAAATTAAAATGCCCTACCAGTCTGGATTTCGCCCCGGTTTGTTTGACCAGCAAACTATATTTATTCCTGGCGGCGGAGGTGGCTTGGGGCGGTGCATTGCGCATGAGCTTGCAGCCCTCGGTGCAACGGTGATCATTGCCGGCCGTACCATTGAAAAACTGGAAAAAGTACGCGAGGAAATCACAGAAGATGGAGGTCGGGTCGCCGGGGTCTATACGGGCGAGCTTCGAGACGAGAAAACGGTGGTCAATCTGGTTAATCTGGTTCTCGAGAACCATGGCCAGATTCATGGGCTGGTTAATGCCGCCGGTGGTCAGTTCCCTGCCAAGTTACGAGACCTGAGTCTGAATGGCTGGAATGCCGTGATCGAAAATAATCTCACCAGTTACTTTTTGTTGTCCAGAGAAATGTATCGACAGTGCTTTGAGCATCATGGTGGCAGCATTGTGCATCTTGGAGCTGATTATGAAAACGGCATGCCAGGTATGGGTCACAATGGCGCGGCCCGTGCTGGTTTATCCAATCTGACTTTTACTTCTTCTGTTGAATGGGCTAGGGCCGGTGTCCGAGTGAACTGTGTGATACCTGGATTCATAGGGACTACCGGACTGGATCGTTATCCTGAATCAGCCTGGCCCGGCTTAAGAAGTGTGGTCAATAAGGCACCGATAGACCGGCATGGCACAGCTGCAGAAGTGTCTGCCGCGGTTGTTTTTTTGATGTCAGAGATGGCTGCATTTATTACCGGCATCGATTTCCGCGTTGATGGTGGTATCCATCACGGTAGCGGTGGTTTTCTGTTTGATGCTGATGCTGATGCTGGTCGTCGATCGCCGGCGTTTAATGGCTTTCATCGCGATGAAACTGCTCACCTGCTGAAATAATACTATTTTCTTTTGTGGTCGAGCACGGGATAGCCTTGGACGATATAGCGATTTTTAAAAGAGGTCTTTGTCAGCAACCCTCCTTAATCGGGGTTTTGATTCGACAGGCAGTGGCGATTTGAGTTCGGCTCAACAGAGATCCTGGCCGGGAACAGCATTGGCTGCGAGAATTTGCATTTACCGATATTTGCGTAGAGTCCTACTGAAGTTATTGCCATCATCGGCTGCAGGTTGCGTTTAAATCCGCGTGGCTGACTAGTTCTCCTGCTGGTTTTCACGATTTGTTTTAGATACGAGGTCCGGAATGGCAATACCATCGGTATATGCTAGGGTTGCCTAATAAAAAACTATAACCATGCATGGCAATACCATTGGTTTAGGCTAGGATTGCCAAGTACATCAAAGTATAAGCAGGAACGGCAAACCAATCGGGTTACGCTTGGGTTGGCAAGTACACAAAAGTATAACCAAGAACGGCAATACCATTGGTTTAGGCTAGGATTGCCAAGTACATGAAAGTATAACCATGAGAGGTATCAGCTTTGTTTCTACAAACCAAGGCAAAGTCGCGACCCTATCAACTGGGAACTTACCCTTTGGAGCGCCTGGCGCGGGATGATGCGGTCATCGAGACGGAAAGCCAGCGGCCAAGGGTGCCGGCGCCAGCCTACAAGACGGCCCCTGATGGGGTCTTGGCCGGTATATTACGAGACTACCTGAATATATTCGTTGATAATTCAGGCGCTGACCCCGCTGAATTTAAGGCGCCGGTGCCTGATGATCCCCATCGTCGCATGATTGATATCAAGGGTTATTGTAATTTCATGAATGCTTCGCAGGTGGGTATCTGTCGCATGCCTGATAATGCCTGGGCTGAAGGGGCGGACCCCTTAAATCATTCATTCGCGGTTGTTCTGGTTCTGGAACAAGGTCGTTTACCAGAAGCAGATAATCCTGCTCGCGGATGGATAGGACCGGCACTGCAGGAGGCAGCAGACAGTCGAATTGGAGGTATTGCAGTTTGTCTGTCCGGGCATATTAAGCAGTTGGGTTTTATGGCATCAGCCCATGTCATGGACGCGGGCTGTGTCGACATGGAGCGCCTGGCAGTATTAGCGGGCCTGGCTATTCGTCGTGATGAGACGCTGGTTAACCCTTACTTCGATCGAGATTTTTCAATTGCTGTAGTCACCACTGACTATGAACTGGAAACCGACCGACCCTTGGCATCGAAGGCCCACAATGCCAAGGGCTTGGCCTATTGGCTTGGCCAGAGTGGCGCCACTTCGGGGCGAGAACGCAATCGTCGTAATAGTCGAGCAACTCACCTTGGCGATTACCCGATGG